>CALCJH010000034.1 GCA_937967775.1 uncultured bacterium
GGAGGAAGAGGCTGCCGCGCTTCTGAGGCGGCAGGAGGAGCTCGAGGAGCGCCGGGGGCAGCGTTCGACCGAGGCCGGGGAGGCGTCGGCTGCCGCTGCTGGCCTGGAGGAGCGCCTGCGGACTCTGGACCGCGAACTGGAACAGGCGCGCTCGGCGGCCGAGCGGCTTGCTGCAAGCCTGCGTGACGAAAGTGCGCGTCTGGAAGAGATCACGCGAGAACATCTGGAGCAGTCCAGCCGCCTGAAGACCCTCAAGCAGATGCAGGAGGCAGGCGAGGGTCTGTATGCGGGCGTGCGTGCGGTCCTTGCAGCATCCCGGCTGGGACGCCTGCGGCCGGGATATGCCATGGTGGCGGACGTTCTGGAGGTTCCGGGGCACCTGGATCAGGCCATTGAGGCGGCTCTGGGCGGCGCGCTTCAAGACATCGCAGTGCGCGACTTCAGCCTGGTGCGTGAGGCGATTGAATACCTGAAACAGGGCGGACACGGCCGGGCGACGTTTTTGCCGATGGACCGTCTGGAGCGCCCGGAAGTGCTCTCCGCGCAAAGGCTGCGCGGCGAAAAAGGCATTGTGGGCTGCGCCTACGATCTCGTGGGGTTCGCCTCGGAGTATGAGCCGGTGGCGCGGCTGCTGCTGGGGCGCGTGCTTGTGGCGGAGGATCTGGACAGCGCGGCGGAGGCCGCCCGCAGGATGCGGGGATGGTCCAAGATCGTCACACTGGACGGGGAGCTGCTGCTACCCAGCGGTGCGGTAACCGGCGGCAGCCGTCCCAGACGCGGCCCCGGCCTTACGGAGCGGCGCCGGGAGATCGCCGCGCTAGAAGAGAGCGTGCGGGATCTGGAGCGGCGCAGGCGCGAGTGCGAAGTCCGGGTGGCGGAGATGAAGGAGCACCTGGAGCACGAGACTCACCGGACCGGCGAGCTGCAGAAGCAAGCCGGGGACGCGCGGCTGGCGCTCACACGCATCGCCGGGGCAAGGGACGCCGCGGCCAACGCCCTTCGCGAACTGGAGGATAGCTCCCGCGAGCTGGCCGGGAGGCTGGAGGCATGCTCCCGGGCTCGCCAGCAGACTCAGGACGAGATCCGTATGCTGGAGGCCATGCTTTCAGACTCGAATGCCGCGGGAGACGAACTGGAAGCCCTGCTGCAGGCAAGGCGCTCCGAAGTGGCGGCACTGCGCGCGGAGGCTGCGGCCGCGATGCGTTCCCTTCAGGAGACGGCGGCGGAGCTTTCGGCGGTCTCGGAGCGGGAGCGCGCGCTGAAGCAAGCAGGGGCGGCTCTGGAAGAGGATCTGAACAGGACCCGTAGCCTTCTGGAGGAGCGCAAACGGGAGTTGGAGTCAGGCGGAGACGCCGGCGAAAGGGACGCGCTGGAGCTGGAGGAGCTTGCTGCACGGGCCGAGCAGGCGGCCTCCGAGATGGATGCGCGGCAGGTGGAGCTGATGCAGGCTCAGTCGCGCACTCAGGAGCTGCTGAATGCTCTGGACGGCGCTTCCCGCGCGCTGCGCGAAAGCCGCGAGCGCTCCGCAGCGCTGGCCTCCGAACTGCACGAGCTGGAACTGGCCCTGGCACGGGGTGAGGCCGAGATGGCCCAGATGCTGGAACGGCTCTGGGATGAATATGAGATCACCCGCAACGACGCCCTGACATGGCCGGAGCCCCTCCTAGTCAAGCACGGAACAGCTGCGGAAGTGGCGAGGCTGCGCCGGGAGATCCGCGCGATGGGAGAGGTGAACACCGGGGCGGTGGCGGAGTTCGAGCGGGTCCGCGAGCGCTGGGAGTTCCTGGCTTCCCAGCGGGCGGATCTGGAGGAGGCGGAAAGGGATCTGCTGCAGGCCATCCGAGAGATTGACGACAGCACCCGTGGGCTGTTCATGGAGACGTTCGAGCGGGTGCAGAAGCATTTCGCCGAGGTGTTCACACTGCTGTTTGGCGGTGGGGTGGCCCGGCTGGAACTGACTCAACCGGAAAACCTGCTGGAGACGGGCGTCGAGGTGTTTGTGCAGCCTCCAGGCAAGACGCTGCAGAATATGAATCTGCTGTCCGGCGGGGAAAAGGCGCTCACCGCGCAGGCGCTCCTGTTTGCTCTGATGCGCGTGAAGCCCAGCCCGTTCTGTGTTCTGGACGAGGTGGACGCTCCGCTGGATGACGCCAATGTGGTACGCTTCGCCGAGTTGGTGCGCCAGTATGCGCGGGACTCCCAGTTCATCGTCATCACTCACAACCGTGCTACAATGGAAGCCGCGGATGTGCTCTACGGCGTCACCATGCGCGAACCCGGCATCTCCAGCCTCTACAGCGCGAAGCTCTCCGACGTCTGAGGAGCCGCCGCGGACGCCGCAGGAGGAGTTTGAAGACTTGTCCGGGACACAGGGACTGCTTCTGAACACGGGAGACCGTGTGGTCTTTTTCGGGGACAGCATCACCGCTGCGGACCCGGGATACGTCAGCTTCATCCGGGAGATGCTGGATAATCTCTACCCGGAGCGCCGCATCGAGATCGTCAACAAGGGTATCGGAGGCAATAAGGTCACCGATCTACTGGAGCGTGTAGACCGAGATGTGCTGGCGCTGGAGCCGGACTGGGTGAGCATCGCCATCGGCATCAACGACGTGTGGCACGGCCCGAACGGCACTCCGATAGACGTTTTCCGCCGTGTTTACGATGAGCTTCTGGATCGCATTGCGCAAGGGTCGCGCGCCCGAGTGGTGCTGTGCACGCCGTCCATCATCGAGGAAGACCCGGAGAGCGAACTGAACATCCAGCTCCGCCCGTATGTGGAGGCTGTCCACGAAATCGGGCAGCGCCGGGGACTGCTTGTGGTTCCCATCCGTGAGGCGTTTCTGTCCGCGCTGGAGCGCGCCCGGCAGACCACGCAGAGGCCATTGTTCACCACGGACGGGGTTCATCTGAATCAGGCCGGCAACACGCTTTTCGGGACCACCTGGCTGAAGGCGCTCGGGGCCTTCGGCGACCTGCTGCCCTGATGACGCAGCGCGCGACTCCCCCCGGGCGGCCAGCCGGGCCGTCGGCGCCCACCCTGAGAGATTATCTCGGCGTCAGCCTGTTCTGGCTGGCGCTGTCGTTTTTCTGGGGCGCTATGCTGGTGATGGTGCTGCCGTTCCGCGCGGAGGA
>CALCJH010000035.1 GCA_937967775.1 uncultured bacterium
CTACGGCAACAACTGGGAGTGGGCTCCCGATCCTAGGACGCCTCCAGTGGACGTGTCCGTCATCCTGCTGGACCGGCAAGGGGTGGAGGTGGAGATCCCTCTCACCCGGGTTCGCTGGAAGGAGTGGTGGCTGGCGCACCGCCGGTTGAGCGCGGAGCAGCAGGAACGGCTCCGGGGCGGCAGTTTTGCCGGGCTCGCGGTGCGCGGCATCAGCAATCGTGAGGACCGCTTCCTGTTCCTCGATAACCTCGCGTTCTTCCGTGAGGAGCTTGCTCCCCTGTCCTTCGAACCGCGCCCCCGGCGAGGAGTGGACCCCTTTCCAGGGCAATCCCCGGGTCTGAACACCGGCCCCGGACGCCTGCCTTTTCCCACCCGCGAGGAGACCATTCTTCCGATGCAGTTCGCGACAGGGTGGGAGAACTCCATTGAGCAGAGGGGAAACTCATTCCTCTTCCGTTACCGGGGGCCGGATGCGTTCATCGAGTATGAATGGCGCCCGGCTGAGGGTGGCCCGGAGACGATCGTGGCCCGGCTCTCCGGCGAGACGATCCGGCCCTTGGCGGGATGCCGGGTGGTTTTCGAAGAGCAGCCTCCGCTCCATCCTGTGAAATCCGCCATGGTTGGCGACTCGGTGCGTGCCGTCTATCGCTGCGGCGACCAACAGGTGGAGTGGACAGCGCACATCTGGCAGAAATCTCTGGTGCTGGATTGCATATCGCAGGGCGGAAGGGCGCTGGGGTTGGACCTGGGACGCTTCGAGGGAGTCCGTGGGGCCAGAGCCATTCAGACGCCGTTCATCACCTTCGGTGCGGGGAACAATCCTGCGGTGCTGATGGGCCGGAGCCGTCACGGGGCGTGGTTCGGGTCCGTCTGGCTGGACTGGTACCGCTCCAACGCGAGTGAGCTTCACGGTTCTCCTTCGCTGGAGGGGGAGGGCATCCGCATCAATGGCGGGTCGCGGTACCATCCCAAGACGGATGGCCGCCGGAACGACGTGTTTGAGCGGATATTCCTGACTCTCTCACCCGTGTTTGAAGAGGTGTATCCCACAATAGCCAATCCTCCTTCTCCGGCTGTCCGGGAGGCGGGAAAGTATCTGTGGCAGGAGTCCTGGGGACCGCACGACTACGCTGCTCAGATGGAGCGCTCGCGCAGACTGGCGTCCTATGGCATCACCCGCCTCATTCAGTGCAACCACGAGGATACCTGGCGAGATGGAGGCGAAAGTTTCACGCTCCGTCTCAGGTCTGCCCCCGGCAAGGGCGGAGATGATGCGCTGAAGGGTTATCTGGAGCATCAGAAATCGCTGGGCTGGCGGGTGGGGCTTTACACGAACTACACGGATCTCGCCTGCGTCAACGAGCACTGGCATCCCGATCTGGTGCAGCGGACATCCGACGGGCAGTGGCGGCCGGGCTGGCCGCGGAACTATGCCCTGAAGCCTTCCAGGGCGGTGGAACTGGACGCCCGGCTCGCCCCGCGGATTCAGAGGAAGTTCGGTACGGACGCCGCATACACGGATGTCCACACGGCAGCGTCTCCCTGGCAGTATACGGATTACGATGCCCGTGTGCCTGGCGCGGGAACCTTCGCGGCCACATTCTATGCCTACGGGGAGCTGTTGCTGAACGATCAGCGGGTCTACGGCATTGCGCACTCGGAAGGAACATACCAGTGGCTTTATGCGGGGCTTGCCACAGGGAATTATGCGCTTTGCTACGGAGGACTAGACCCCGCCCACGAGCCACTCAACGTAGCGTTCTCTCTTTACCAGATCCATCCGCGCGAGGCGGACATCGGCATGGCGTGGGAGAGCTATTTCCTGCGCTCGTTCCCGGGTTGGGATTCGCCGGATAAGATTGACGCCTCCATTGATCATTTCCTGGCGGCGACGCTAGCGTACGGCCACATGGGTTGGCTGGTCATGGAGACCAGCGGCATCGAGCGCACCTGCCGGAGCTACTATATGCTGCTGCCCGTCACGGAGCGCTACTCCGGCCTGGCTCCGGAGAGATTGGCCTATGCGGATGCCCGTGGCCGTCTGCGGAGCGCCTCTGAGGCGTGGGCTCAAGGGTTCATCTCGCTTTCACGTCTCTATGTCAGGTATCCCGGGCTGGAGCTCCGTGTCAACGGCGGCGAAGAGACCTGGGAGATCCCTTCACCTGCTGGCAGACTGACCTTACCTCAGTGGGGGTGGGCTGCCTGGTCGGACGATGGGGTGATGTTCCAGTTCTCAGGCCTGCACGAGGGGCGCCGTGTAGACTATTGCCGGTCGGTGGATTACGAATACCTGGACGGCAGAGGCGCCATGACGCAGATCGGCGCCCTCGCCTGCACCGGAGGAGCAGTCCGGCGGGGGGATGAGATCATCGATATCTACGGCAACGAGCAGATCGGCTTCCGCGCCGGAGCCGGTGGCGGCCGGATGGAGGTATTTGGGCCAGGAGGGGAGCGCGTCTCCGAGGTTCCCGTGCGGCGCGGGCGCAACGGCTGGCTGTGGTTCAGGACTGTTCCCAGCGGCCGGAGCTACCGCTTCATTCCAGACTCCACCGTCTCTGCATTGCAGGTGTCCGGTCCGGAGGAAGCCGCTCCCGGCGAGGCTGTGCGCCTCAAACTGAAGGACAGCGGAAGAACCGTGCGCCGTGTCGTGACTATCCCGTCTGACGCTGTCCCGGGCGAGCGGGTGTGGCTGGATGCGGGCGGCCCAGAGGTGGATTTCAGGGTAGTCCCGGCGCTTCAGATAAGGTCCGGACCTCCTGGGAAGCTCCCGGGAGGAGGCCTGCGCATTCCCGTCACCATTTCCTGCCGGTGCCAGGGAGATGGACCGCAGGTGGAGATCCTGGAGCAAGAAGGAGTGCAGGCCAACCTTACAGGTTTGGCCCAAAAGGGCAGGAGACTGAACGGCGTCCTTCAGGTCCATCCGCTGCCGGCGCACGGCGGTGACGCCTTCCTTAGGGTTTCGGCTCGATGCGGGGACCGGGAGGAGCGCCTGAGGCTTGAGTTTGACTTGCTGGAACAGCGGCGCACGGATCTATCGCTTGTGGGACAGGGAACGCCGTGGCGCTGGGGCACTCTGGACCGCGCCGGTACTATGCGGTGGAGCGACAGCGCCAGCGGGGCATGCTGGCA
>CALCJH010000036.1 GCA_937967775.1 uncultured bacterium
TTCTCTCCCGTGCCAGTCAGCAGCCCCTCGCGCATCAGCTCCTCGTTCAGCTGTTCGGCTTCCCTTTCGTACGCCGTCACGTCCAGCGGCATCACGACCTCCTCTCCGCAATGGCGATCATCTGCACGCTCGCCTCATCGGCTTCCCCGCCGTCGTAGTCCCCCAGCAGCGTCCTGAGACGGAAGCCCGAGTCCTCCAGCAGCAGCCGCAGCTCGTTCGGGTGCAGCCACGCGTAGGTCCAGCTCTGGAGGAACACCTGCGGACTGCCTTGGCGGGGCAAAAGCATAGTGAATGCGTTCACCAGGCTGCGCTCCGTGAAGTGGTCCTCGCGCGTCTGTGCTCCATACAGAAGCAGGGTGCCGGTCGCGGGATCGAGGTGGGACGTCAGATACGGTTCGTCGGCCGACGGGTTGGGCTTGGGGACGAAGACGTCCAGCCAGAGGACTCCGCCGGGCATCAGGCAGTTGTAGATGCTGCGGAGGGCTTTCCTCTGGTCATCCAGAGAGCCTAGATACAGGAAGGTGTTCGTGGAACATACTGCCAGAGCCGCCGGGCGCGGCGTCCGGCAATCCCGCATATCCTGCTGCAGAAGGGTCAGGCGCTTGTGGTCGCAGGGCGGCAGCAAGGAGGCTTTCTCGTCCAGAATCTCCAGCATCCGCGCATCCGAATCCAGCGCGAAGACCTCCAGCCCCTCCCTCAGCAATGGGATGGTGAGCCGTCCCGTCCCGCATCCCAGATCCAGCACGGGCCCTCCGGTCTCCTCGGCAAGCTCAAGGACCAGCGGGATGTCGTCCTCGAAATCGCCTTCCATCAGGTCGTACACCTCGGGGACCCAGCCACCGTAGCCTCTGCGCACCTCGCAGCCGCCCCAGCGGAGCAGGTCGTGGAAGACGTCGAAGAACTCCGGCTCGATCCCGGGACGCTGGTCCGCCAATGAATGCTCTCCTCCCCAGACAGCGCAATGGCCCCCCGCCCGGCGGGGGGCCATATATCATGAAGCGTCGCGCCGCGGATTGTCCAGCGGAGGCGCTGCGGCGGCTACCTTCCATAGGCGCGCAGCGCCCTGCGGATATCCGCTCGGAGGGCAGGCAGGTCCTTTGCGTCGAACAGGTCGTAAAACGCCGCTATCTTACCGTCCCGCCCCACAAGAAAACTTGCGGGAACGGCGTCCAGATCCCAGTCATTATAGACCTTCTTGTTCTGGTCCACTGCCACCCGCTGGGCCGGCTTCTGTTCCCGGACAAAGCGGCGGACGGCATCCTCACGGTCCCACACCGCCACGCTGATGAACCGCACGCCCTTCGTTTGCCATTCACGCGCCAGCCGGGAGACCAGCGGGAACTCCTCGCGGCATGGTTGACACCAGGTGGCCCAGAAGCTGACAAACACCGGTCCCCTCTTTAGCTCTTCCTTCAGAGAGAAGGTCCTCCCGTTCAGATCCTTCACCTCCAGGGCGGGCGCGGCTTGTCCCTTCTTCGGCTGCGCAGCGCAGGCCAGCGTCCCGACTGCAAGGGCGATCCCCAGTGCGAGGATCACGATTCTCAGCGTTGCCGGCGGCCGCAGCCGGCCGGAAGAGAGGCTGGACATCACTTCTTCTCCAGGGCCGCCTTGATGGCGGCATCCCACTTCTTCAGGTCATCCTGACCCGTGAAGCCCCAGACCCCCGCTATCTTGCCGTCCTTTCCGATCAGGACGTTGGTGGGGATGTACTCTATCTCGTATTTCCGGGCGGCCGAGTCGGTCTCCGGTCCCGCCAGCACGATATGCTTTGCTTTGTTCCTCTCGAGGAACGGCTTCAGATTCCGCACGGTCTCGGGCCGCTCCAGAGCCACGGAGACCACCAGCACATTGCTGTTCTTCTGATACTTCTCGTGCAGCTTTACCAGTTCGGGGAACTCCTCCCGGCACGGCGGGCACCAGGTGGCAAAGAAGTTCAGGAAGATCACCTTCCCCTTATAGCTGGAGAGCTTGAACATCTTGCCGTTCACGTCTTTGGCGGTGAAATCCGGCGCGAAGCTGCCACTCCGGACTTTCTGCGCGAGGACGGCGCCTGTTATCAGAACCGCTACGATGGCTGCCGCTGCGGATGCGCGAAGCAAGGGTCTGAACATCGGGACATCGCTCCTTTGCGTTCGATTACAGAGTCAGTTAACATCAGAGAACGGGCTGGCGGCTGCTGCGGTTCCCGCACGTCTCCGCCGCGTTCGGTCATCTTCCATGACTTCAGACCCGGTCAGACGGATTATCTTCACGCTGTCGCTCTGCGCCGTTCTGGCGGCCTCCGCGGCCGGCCGGGCAGGAGCGCAGTGGGTCATCTCTGTCGATGCCCAGCCCCGGCGCATCTCTGCGGACGGCCGATCCACCTCGCAGGTGACGGTCATTGTCTCCACCGGCGGCGGAGCTCCCGCGCCGGACGGCACCGAGGTCCGGTTTACCACAACGGCGGGAAGCATCGTCCCGGTCGCGCGGACCACCGCCGGCCGGGCCGTCGGCGTCTTGACCGCAGGGTCTTCCCCTAACATCGCGCAGGTGACCGCCATCGTGGGCGCCGCCTCGGCCACAACGGAGGTGGAGTTCGTCGCGGGAGACTATCAGCCCCCTTCCATCGTGCTGCGCGTGGAGGGAGAGGTGGGCTACAGCGTGGACCAGGGGATGCTCATTGCCTCCGAAGCTGTGCTGATGCACGGGGATCTGCGCATCGCGGCGGATGCCATTGAGTTCGATGAGCGCCGGGGACAGGTGCGGGCGCAGGGGAACGTGGAGATCTCAAGGGGAGACATCACGGTGCACGCCGACGCGCTGTGGTATAGCCCGGAGGAGTCGGCCGGGGCGCTGCTTATCTACGGCCGGCAGCCGCAAATGGTGCCATTCCGCTCGGACCTGCTGACGCTGCAGAGCCCGCAGCCGGCGCTGGACCTGCGCTCATTCGAGCCTTTCCGGGTGGAGCGGGGACGCTCCTGGGTGCGCGCGGACGCCGCCACGGTCTGGCCGCGCGAGCGCATCCAGTTTACCCGCGCGGAGGTGCTGGTCAACGGGCGGACGGTGCTGGCGCTGCCGCACTATTTCTACGATTACCGGGGCACCCCGCTCAACCCCATCTCGCAGCAGCTCCGCTACACCCAGTTCGAGGGGCTGGTGGTGGACATGCCTTATTTCTTCCAGTTCGGGCAGACCCGGAGCGCCGCGGTGCGGTTCCGCTATGCGGGGAGAGGCTCGTCCTATGGCGGCTTTGCCAGTCCGCGGCAGGGGTTCTCGCTGGGGCTGGAGCAGATCTACGACGTCGGTGGGGGTGGAGGCCGTTTCTTCGTGGACTCGTTCCCCACGTATGACCGGTCGCTGGAGTGGGTGCACAATCAGGCTTTCGGTGGCGGGCGGAGGCTGGGGGCGTCGCTGCGCTACCAGCCCCGTTCGGATTATCTGAAAAACGCCCTTTCCGGGTCGGCCAGCCTTTCCGTTCCGATGGCGGGGTGGGACCTGTCGCTGGGTGCGTACGGGAGCAGCAGCCAGACACGCGCCTCCGGAGCTCTTCAGCGCAGCCGCAGCACGCTGACCACGCGGCTGGACGCGCGCACGCGCCCGCAGCCTGTCCGCGGCACTGGGCTGTCCTGGCGGGCCTCCGGAGCGCTGGTGCGTGGACCGGTGGGTTCGCAAAGCTCCCTGGAGGCCGGGTTCTATCAGAGCGCCGGCATCTCGCTGACGCACCGGCCGCTGTCGCTCGGGTTCGCCAATCTTACCCTGGATGCGGGGCTGGAGCAGCTTGCCGGAGCGCGCAGCGGCGCAAGCCTGCGGGGGCGCGCCGTGCTGGCGCGCTCGCTGGGAAAGGGAGGGGACATCACGGTTGCGTGGGATCAGGAGTTTGCGGGCGGCACCTCGCTCACGTCGGCCTACCGTAAGTCCCTGACGGCGACGCTGTCCGGCGGGGCGTCCACCGGCCTGCAGGGATACGCTTACGTGAGCTGGGTCCCCGATCTGGATGCCACGAGCGTCACCGCGGGCGCCAGCAGACCGCTGGTGGCCGGACTGCGGATGGACGTTTCGTGGAGCTACTCATCGGCGGGCTACCAGGATTCCTTTGGCAATGAGTTCACCACCCGCTTCAGCTATCTCCAGATGTCGCTGGTGCGCCCCCTGGGGCTGCTGGACATCCGTCTGACCTGGAGTCCTCAGGGCAGGGACTACGGCCTGAACCGCGGGCAGAAGTTCTGGCTGGAGCTTGGCGGCGCAGCCTTCTGAGTCTCCCGGCGACGGTCTCGATATGCCCGGGCCGCGCCCCTCGACCGACGTAAGGGGGCCTTCATTCCATGGCAGCGAGGTGCCATCCAGACGGCGAATGTTTGACAAACGCACCGCGACAATCTACAGTGTGAGTGGAGGAAGAGGCTATGCCGTCCGATTATCTGACCGTACTTGTCTTCGCGGCGGTCGGAGCAGGGTTCGCGATCTTTTCCCTTCTCTTGTCCCGGCTGGTGCGCCGGGATAATCCGGCCGGTCAGAAGCTGGACACTTATGAATGCGGCGAAGAGCCTGTGGGACAGGCCTGGTCGCGCTTCAGGGTGGGGTTCTACATCTTCACTCTGATCTTCGTCATCTTTGAAGTGGAGACGGTTTTCATGTTCCCCGCCTTCCTCCGTCTGGAATGGTTCAGTGCGAACGGAATGGGTCTTCTGGCTCTGCTGGAGATCCTTCTGTTCGTGGGAATACTCCTCCTCGGGCTGGTTTATGCCTGGAAGAAGGGAGTCCTGACATGGGAGTGATGGACCTTCAGTCCGAAGGGGCAATTGTCACAACCAAGCTGGATACGCTGGTCAATGCGGCCCGCAGCTCATCGCTCTGGTATATGCTTTTCGGGCTAGCCTGCTGCGCCATCGAGATGATGGCCACTGGCGCCGCCCGCTACGATTTCGACCGCTTCGGCATGATCTTCCGCGCCTCGCCCCGTCAGTGCGACCTGATGATCGTCGCCGGGACGGTGACCAAGAAGATGGCTCCGCGCGTGCGGCGCTTATGGGAGCAGATGGCCGAGCCGCGCTACGTGCTGGCCATGGGGAGCTGCGCCGTGTCGGGAGGCCCGTTCTATGATTCGTATGCCGTGGTGAAGGGCGTGGATCAGATCGTGCCGGTGGATATGTACGTCCCGGGTTGCCCGCCGCGACCGGAGGCGCTGCTGCAGGGAGTGCTGGAGCTTCAGAGACGCATCCGGTCCGGGGAGATTCCTCCTGTTCGACCTGTGGAGCCTCCACCCCGCCCCGACCTCGCCTACGACGGGGAGCGCGCCTCGTGACCCCCGTCTCTCCGGAAGAGGTTTCGGCTGTGCTGGGCCCCCGGGCCCTGGAGGTTGCGGATGCCCACGGCTGGACCGTCTGCCGCGTCGAGCCGGATCAGTGGTACGGGTGTCTGGCCGATCTGAACCGCTCTCTGGAGATGGATTATCTGGCCTGCCTGACCGCGGTGGATCTGCTTGAGGAGGGCCGGATGGAGCTGGTGGTCCATCTGATGTCTCTGAGGCGACGCAGCAGGCTCGCCGTGAAATGCTTCCTGCCGCGCGACGGTGCGTCTGTTCGTTCGGTCCGGGACATCTGGGCTGCGGCGGACTGGCTGGAGCGAGAGACGCACGAGATGTTCGGGATCAACTTCGACGGCCATCCGGACCTGTCCAACCTCCTTCTGCCCGACGAATGGGAGGGGCACCCGCTCAGGAAAGATTATGTCGAGCCAGATTAAGACCCAGGAGCTGGAAGTCAATATGGGCCCCCAGCACCCCAGCACGCACGGGGTGCTCCGGGTCATCATCAAGCTGGACGGAGAGGTAGTCCGCGAGGCAACGCCGGTCATCGGCTACCTGCACCGCGGGATGGAGAAGACCGCGGAGAAGCGCACCTACTTCCAGTTTATGCCGCTGACAGACCGGTTCGACTACCTGACATCCATGCTCAACAGCGCGCTCTACTGCCAGACGGTGGAGAAGCTGTGCGGAATGGAGGTCTCCCGCAGGGCCGAATACATCCGGGTCATCATGATGGAGCTGAACCGCATCAGCAGCCATCTGGTCTTCGTGGGGACCTTCGGGTTGGATCTGGGCGCCACCACGCCGTTCATCTACTGCTTTCGCGAGCGGGAGGCCATACTGGACCTGTTCGAGGAGGCGGCCGGGGCGCGGATGACGTTCAACTATATGCGCCCGGGCGGCGTGGCGCAGGACCTGCCGGCAGGATTCGACCGGAAGTGCCGGGACCTCCTGAAGAAACTGCCCGCCCTGCTCCGAGAATATGATGATCTGCTCAGCGACAACCGCATTTTCCGCGAGCGGACCCGCGGCGTGGGGGTTCTGGAGGCGGGAGATGCCGTGAACTGGGGCGCAAGCGGGCCGGTGCTGCGCGCCAGCGGCGTGGACTACGACGTCCGAAAAGCGGATTCGTATAGCGTGTATTCAGAGCTTGATTTCGACGCTGTGGTGCGCACCGAGGGAGACTGCCTGGCGCGCTACCTGTGCCGCACCGAAGAGATGCGCCAGAGCATCCGCATCATCGAACAGGCCCTGGACGGCCTTCCGGAAGGACCGGTCTCGGCGAAGATCAACATGAATCTGAAAGCCCCGGCAGGAGAGGCGTATCATCACATCGAGAGCGCGCGCGGCGATATGGGGTGCTACATCGTGAGCGACGGGAGCACGAAGCCGGTGAGGCTGAAGTGGCGCGCCCCGTCTTTCGCCAATCTGAACATCATCTCCAAGCTCATCCCGGGGTGGAAGGTTGCGGATGCGGTTGCCATCATTGGCAGCGTGGACATAGTGTTGGGCGAAGTGGACAGGTAGGGCAGCGCAAGGGGGATGCGGCTCACGGTCATCAACAGGGAGCTGCCCCGTAAGGAGAACCGGGCGCTTCGAGCCATCCTGACGGTGGTTTTCGTCATCGCTGGGATGGTGGTGGGTGGCATCGCCTCCAGCCTGTACAACTCCCTGCTGGAAGATAAGCCCCCGTGGCTGGAAAATTATCTGGCAGGTGCTCCTCCCAGCGAAGCCAGCAAGGCGTGGGCTGTGCTGGCCTTCGTGGTGGCCGCCGGGCTCACCGGCTTTCTGATCAGCTCTGTTGTCTACCGGCAGATTCTGGCCGCGCAGGAGGCGCTGGAGTCCATGTCCGCGCGGGAGAAGCTGGCGCTCTTCTTGGGGCTGGTCTTCGGGCTGATCCTGACCTTCCTCATAACCGCCAGCTTCCGGATGCCGGTCAGCCTGACGGTGGTCATCGCCCTGCTCCTGTGCTATCTCAGCGTCGCCGCGACGATGAGCATCAAGGAGCAGCTCCGCTTCTACTATCCCGGAGCTCCGGCCGAGCCGGCCGAGCCGGAGGTGCCCCGGCAATCACCCAAGCTGCTGGATACCAACGTCATCATTGATGGGCGTATTCTGGACATCTGCCGGACGGGGTTCGTCGAGGGGCCCATTCTCATCCCGCGGTTCATTCTGGACGAACTTCAGCATATCGCAGATTCCAGTGACTCTCTCAAGCGGGCGCGCGGCCGGCGCGGGCTGGATATCCTGAACCAGATGCGCAAGGAGCTGGGAATGAAGGTTACCACCTTCGACCCGGAGGGGATCCGTCTTCCTCAAGAGGTGGATTCCAAGCTGGTGGCTGTGGCGCAGCATCTGGGAGCCGTCATCATAACCAACGATTTCAACCTGAACAAGGTGGCCGAGCTTCAGGGGGTGACCGTTCTGAACGTCAACGAGCTGGCCAATGCCCTGAAGCCTGTTGTGCTCCCCGGTGAGGAGATGTCGGTGACGGTCATCCGCGAGGGCAAGGAGCCGAACCAGGGGGTCGCCTATCTGGACGACGGCACCATGGTGGTCATCGAGAACGCTAAGCGGCTCATCGGGGAGCGGGTGGACGTGATCGTCGCCAGCGTCTGGCAGACGGTAGCA
Source organism: uncultured bacterium (assembly GCA_937967775.1). Lineage (GTDB taxonomy): Bacteria > Armatimonadota > UBA5829 > DSUL01 > DSUL01 > CALCJH01. Next base: position 7,916 of record CALCJH010000036.1, read on the forward strand.
GGCAAGATGATCTTCGCCACGCTGAAAGAAGAGGGTGTGAACGGGGAGATCCAGCCTCCCACGCAGAATGCCCATTCGGCGCGCCAGCGCCGCCGCGCCTGATTTTTTACCCCTGCAGCTTCGGTCTTTTTGCGGGCATACTCCTTCCGGGTTTTCTCTGGGACCGATGTCTTCACCGTCTGTCAGCGCAGTCATAGTGGCCGCCGGAAGCTCCACGCGATTCGGCCGTCCGGGCAAGGTGTTTGCGCTTCTGGCCGGGAAGCCGGTTCTGGAGTGGTCGCTGGACGCTCACGAACAGTGTCCGATGGTGAAGGAGGTGGTCATCGTCGGGCAGAGCCCGGATAAGCAGAAGATCTGGCGGCTTGCCGGGCGCAGCCTGCGCACCACGCCCTGGAAGTTCGCGCCTGGAGGACGGGACAGGCAGGAGTCCGTGGCTAGGGGGCTGCAGTCCGTGGGCGAGGATTTCCCGCTGGTCTCCATCCACGATGCGGCCCGGCCGGGAGTGACGGCGGCTCTGATCGAGCAGGTGGCCCTGGAGGCGCAGCAGACAGGCGCGGCGGTGGCCGGGTATCCGGCACGGGACACCATCAAGGTCTGCGAGCGCGACGGCATGGTCATCCGGACCATGGATCGTCGCAGACTGTGGCAGGCGGCCACTCCGCAGGCGTTTCAGGCGCATCTGCTTTACGACGCCTATGAGAAGGCTGCCGCCGAAGGGTTGACTTTCACCGATGATGCAGGCCTGGTGGAGCGGATGGGTTATCCGGTCCGCATGGTGGCCGCCGATGAGACCATCCTGAAGATCACCACTCCGAACGACCTGAGGGCGCTGGAGGGCATGCTGGGGACAGGAACCGTGAGGACTGGCTTCGGTTACGACATCCATCGCACCAGCCCGGAGCGAGCGCTGGTGCTGGGAGGCGTGCGCTTCGAAGAGGGACCGGGTCTGGTGGGCCACTCGGATGCGGATGTGGTGTGCCACGCCGCTGCGGATGCGCTGCTGGGGGCGGCGGCGCTGGGAGACATAGGCCGCCACTTTCCGGATACGGACCCGCAGTTTGCCGGAATCTCCAGCATCGTGCTGCTGGGCCACGTGGCGGGGCTCCTTGAGCAAGCGGGGTGGAGACCTTTCAGCCTGGATGTCACACTGATTGCCGAGCGCCCGAAGATCGCTCCTCGCGTCGCGGAGATGAGGCACAGGATGGCGGCGGCGCTGGGGCTGGAGGATGATTCGGTCAGCATCAAGGCGACCACGTCCGAGGGTGTCGGTCCGGCAGGGCAGGGAGAGTGCATGGAAGCCCACGCTGTGGCTCAGATCGTCCCCTTGCGCCTTCCGGGCCGGGTTTGACAGCGGCTTCGGCGATTTGGTACACTTCCCCGGCCTCCCTGCGGGACTGCGAACTGCGGCGAACGGGCGCTCCGGCCCGGCAGACAGGGGGGAAGGCTTCCGGAACACGGGACTCGAAAGCGCGGCGGCCGTTTTTGAGACCGGCATCCGAACTAATGCAGCAAGGGAATCCCTGGACACCATGCAAGTTTCTGTCAAAGGCAAGAATATCGAGATCACTCCCGCCATCCGGGAGTACGCTGAGAAAAAGCTCCAGCGTCTGAGCAAGTATTTCTCGGAGATAAAAGAGGCGCGGGTGGTGCTGACCGCGCAGCGGA
>CALCJH010000037.1 GCA_937967775.1 uncultured bacterium
GACGCCAAGGAGTCGTCGTAAGTGGATATTCATGACCTGTCTCCTGCGCCGGGTTCGCGGCGCAGGCGCAAGCGAGTGGGACGCGGCATCTCCGCCGGGCAGGGAAAGACCTGCGGGCGAGGGACCAAGGGCGATAAGGCCCGCGGCCAGACCCGGCCGGGGTTCGAGGGCGGTCAGACGCCGCTGCACCGCAGGCTGCCGCGTCTGCGCGGGTTCAACAACATCTTCCGTCGGGATCTGAACGAAGTCAACGTGGGGCGCCTGGAAGTCTTCGAGGCGGGCGCCGAGATTACGCCTGATGTGCTTCTGGAGAAGCGCATCATCCGCAAGTTGAGGGACGGCGTGAAGATCCTGGGCAAGGGCGACCTCAGCAAGAAGCTGACTGTGAAAGCCACCGCCTTCTCGAAGAGCGCCGTGCAGAAGATCGAGGCCGCCGGCGGGACCGCCGTCGTGATCGGCTCCGATGGTCAGGAGCGGCCCGCGGCGGCGCAGCAGGCTCCCGCAACCGGAGAGCCCGCCGCAGCCGAGCCGGCCGTCGCTGAGGAGACGGGGGAGTCCGCAGAAAGCCCTGCTGAGGCTTCGGACGAGAGTGGAGAGGCGTAAATGCTGTCCAAGATCGCCGCGGCTGCGAAGATCTCCGACCTCAAGAACCGCATCCTGTTTATGTTCGGGATGTTCGCGGTCTACGTGGTGGGCCTGCACATTCCCATCCCGGGCATTGACCACGACAAGATGGAGCAGCTGTTCGCGACGGGCGGCGCGTTCGGGCTGCTGGACGCGTTCTCCGGCGGAGCGTTCCGCAAGTTCACCATCTTCGCGATGGGCATCATGCCCTACATCAACGCCAGCATCATCATGTCACTTCTGGTGATGGCAGTGCCCCAGCTGGAGCAGCTCCAGAAGGAGGGCGAGAGCGGGCGCAAGCAGATCGCGCAGTATACGCGCTATCTCACAGCTGTTCTGGCGGTGGTGCAGGCGGCGGGCGTGAACACCCTGCTTCGGTCTTCCGGCATCCTGACGGCTAACTGGTTCCAGATGGTCCAGATCATTATCGTTCTGGTGGCGGGAACGGCGTTCCTGATGTGGCTGGGCGAGATGATCACGGATAAGGGTCTGGGGAACGGTGTTTCTCTCATCATCTTCCTGGGCATCGTGGCGAGCCTGCCGATGCAGATCAGCTCGACGGTGAAGCTCTACCGGGCGGGCTCCATCGGGCTGGATAATATCGTGCTGCTTCTGGTCGTGCTGGTGGCGACCGTCGCCGCCATCGTGGCCGTACAGATGGCGCAGAGGCGCATCCCCATCCAGCACGTGAAGCGCGTCATCGGGAACCGGATCAGCGGTGGCACCAGCAGCTATCTGCCGCTGCGAGTCAACTCTGCGGGCGTGATCCCGATCATCTTCGCCATTTCCATCCAGCTGGTCCCGCAGACCATCGCCCAGTTCGGAGGCGACAGCTGGTTCGGGCAGGGGGCCCGGCGCGTGGCGGAGTTCATCGAGCCCGGACGGGTGCTCGGCGGGATCCTTTACTTCGGGCTGGTGGTGCTGTTCACCTACTTCTACACGGCGGTGACGTTCAACGTTCAAGACGTCTCGGACAACCTCAAGAAGTGGGGTAGCTACATCCCGGGTATCCGTCCCGGCAAGCCCACCACGGAGTACCTAGACCGTGTTATGACGAGGATCACTCTGTCAGGCGCGGTGTTCCTGGGATTGATCGCGCTGTTGCCATACTGGACGCCGGTCATCACGGGGGTGACCACCTTCGGGCTGGTGGGCGGTACGTCGCTGTTGATCCTGGTGGGTGTGGCGCTGGAGACGATGCAAGCCATCGAGGCCCAGCTGGTGATGCGCCACTACGAAGGATTCATCAAGTAGCGGAAATCGCGGAGAGGACTGGTCGGTCGGCTTTATGCAGGTGATATTGCTGGGACCTCCCGGGGTGGGGAAGGGAACGCAGGCGGAGCGCATCGCTTCTGAGTTCGGGATCGCCCACATCTCCACGGGAGATATGTTCCGGGAGGCCGTGGCGGCGGGCACGGAGCTGGGGAAGACCGCCCGAGAGTATATGGCGGCTGGCGCCCTGGTACCGGATGAGATCGTCGTCGGAATGGTGGAGGAGCGCCTGGGGCGCGACGATACACGCAAGGGGTTCCTGCTGGACGGGTTTCCCCGGACCATCGCGCAGGCCGAGGCGCTGGAGCGGTTGCTGCAGACTCTGGGACGCCCCGTGACGGCAGTGGTGGATCTCCGGGCGGATGAGGAGCTCCTGATCACACGGCTTTCCGGGCGGAGGGTGTGCGCCTCGTGCGGAGCCACATACCACGTGCAGAATAAGCCTCCGAAGCAGGATGGTGTCTGCGACGTGTGCGGCGGCGAGGTGCGTCAGCGCGAGGACGACCGTCCCGAAGCCATCCGCGAGCGGCTGCGGGAGTATGCGGCCAAAACGGCGGCCCTGACCGAGCATTACAGCCGGTTGGAGCTGCTGGAGAGTATTGACGCGTCGGGGACTCCTGAGGAGGTGTTCGGTCTGGTCAGCGAAGCGCTCATCAGGCGCGCGGGCGTTGGTACGCATCAAGTCGCCGGATGAGATAGAGAAAATGCGGCGCGCCGGCCGGGTGGTGGCCCGCACGCTGCAGGAGCTGGCGCAGGCGATCCGTCCGGGTAAGACCACGGGCGAAGAGCTGGACCGCCTGGCCGAGAGGCTGGTGCGGGAGGCAGGAGGCACGCCGTCCTTCAAGGGATACCGGGGGTATCCGAAATCCATCTGCCTGTCGATCAACGAGCAGGTGGTGCACGGGATTCCGGACGGACGCGTGCTTCAGGAAGGCGATGTGGCCAGCATAGATCTGGGCGTGAAGCTGGACGGCTTTCACGGCGATGCGGCGGTCACGGTGCCGGTGGGCAGCATCTCCGCGCAGGCGGACCGGCTGTTGAAGGTGACGCGGGACGCCCTGATGCTGGGCATCGAGATGGCGCGACCCGGCGGACACCTGAACGATATCGGAGGCGCGGTGCAGGCGTACGTGGAGAAGCACGGCTACTCCGTCGTCCGCGAGCTGGTGGGGCACGGCATCGGCCGGGAGCTTCACGAGGACCCGCAGGTTCCGAACTTCGGCAAGCCCGGGACGGGTTTGCGGCTGACCAGCGGCATGACCCTGGCCATTGAACCGATGGTCAACGAAGGGACGCACCGGGTGACCTCCCTGCCGGACCGTTGGACAGTGGTGACAGCGGATGGCAAACTGTCCGCGCATTTCGAGCATACGGTGGCCATCTGCGAGGATGGGCCGAAGGTTCTGACGGAGCCCTGAAGGGGCGCCAAGGAGGCAGGCTGGACAGGATGGCTAAAGAGCAGTCCATCCAGGTGGAAGGCAAGGTCGTGGAGACTCTGCCCAATGCGATGTTCCGGGTGGAGATCCCAAACGGGCATACGGTCCTGGCGCACGTGTCGGGGAAGATCCGGATGAGCTTCATCAAGATCCTGCCCGGCGACCGGGTGCTGGTGGAGCTGTCGCCCTACGACCTGACCCGGGGCCGCATCATCTGGCGCTACAAATAAGGAGGCTGCCCCGCAGCATCGCGCAGGGGCGCTGCCAGTTGCCCCGGCGGGGTGCGGCTGCCCGGCAATCGGGGTATAATGGGCAGGTTGTTCGAATATAGCGGAGTTTGGACGGATACAGATGAAAGTCCGGGCATCGGTCAAAAAGATTTGCGAAAAGTGCAAAGTCATTCGCCGTGAGGGCGTGGTGAGGGTTATCTGCAAGAACCCGAAGCATAAGCAGCGGCAAGGCTAGGCCGCAGGTTTCCACTGGAGGAGAAGGTCTTTGGCACGTATTGCAGGCGTAGATCTCCCGCGAGATAAGAGGGTCGAATACGCCCTCACGTACATCTACGGGGTGGGGCTGACCACCAGCCGCAAGGTCCTGGCCGCCGCCGGCGTCTCGCCGGATACGCGGGTGAAGGACCTGACGGAGGGTGAGATCAGCAAGCTCCGCGAGGTTCTGGAGCGGGAGTATCGCGTGGAAGGCGACCTGCGCCGCCAGGTCGCGATGGACATCCGCCGGCTGAGCGAGATCGGCGCGTATCGCGGCATTCGCCACCGGCGCGGGCTCCCGGTTCGCGGACAGCGCACCAAGACCAACGCGCGTATGCGCAAGGGTCCGCGCCGTACGGTGGGTGCGAAGAGGAAGAAGCGATAAGACTTGCAGCCGGTCCCGGCAAAGTTTGCCGGAGGCTGAGCTGACGCAGGGACGGTAGGCAGTCCAGGAGCGATATCGGCAAGTATGGCGAGAAAACCGACATCCACCGGGCGAGGCAAGCCCCGGGAGAAGAAGAATATAGCGCAGGGCGTGGCTCATATCAAGAGCACGTTCAACAACACTATCGTGACCATCACCGATACCCAGGGAAACACCATCTCCTGGGCCAGCGCCGGTACGGTGGGGTTCAAGGGCACCAAGAAGGGGACCCCGTTTGCGGCGCAGATGGCCTCGGAGATCGCGGCGCGCCGGGCGATGGAGCACGGGATGAGGAAAGTGGACGTGTATGTGCGTGGCCCGGGATCGGGGCGTGAGACCGCCATCCGTAGCCTTCAGGCCACGGGTCTGGAGGTGAGCCTCATCAAGGATGTCACGCCCGTGCCGCACAACGGGTGCAGACCGCCCAAGCGCAGGAGAGTGTAAAGGATCAGTTTATGGCGTCAACCGGCGTACCAGTTTGCAGACAGTGCCGCCGTGAGGGCACGAAGCTCTACCTGAAGGGCTATCGCTGCTACGGCAAGAAGTGTCCGTTCTCCAGGCCGGAAGCGCCGTTCCCTCCGGGCCAGCATGGCCGGGGTCGGCCTTCCAAGCTGTCGGACTACGGACAGCAGCTGCGCGAGAAGCAGAAGCTGCGCAGGATCTACGGGCTGCGCGAGAAGCAGTTCCGCCTCTACGTGCGCGAGGCGGAGCGGCGCAGGGGCGTCACTGGCGAGAACCTGCTGCAGCTTCTTGAGATGAGGCTGGACAATGTGGTGTTCCGGCTGGGGTTTGCGGCGTCCCGGCTGCAGGCCAGGCAGTTTGTCAGCCACGGTCACATCCGGGTGAATGGCCGGAAGGTGCATATCCCCTCCTACCAGCTGCGCCCCGGTGACCGGGTGGACGTTGTGGAGGAGAGCCGGAAGATGCAGCCGCTGCAGGATGCCATGAAAGCGGCGGGCACGGGAACGGTGCCGCCGTGGCTGAAGCTGGATGCGGCGGCTTACGCTGGCGAAGTCCTGAGCGCGCCTCAGCGCGACGAGATCAACACGGACGTTCAGGAGGCGCTGATCGTCGAGTTCTACTCCCGCTAAGCGCGGCCGGGGATGGATGTGCGCCCCGCTGTCCCGCTGTGGTCTGATGAGGGAGCGCTTCAGAAGGCCGGGGCAGAAGGGGCGATCATCTTGTGTGGGGCGGCGCTGGTAGCAGGCCGGGCCGGGAGAGTCTGAGGCAGGTTGAGCGAATCTATGGACACTGTGACACCGAAAATTCAGATCGTCGAGGAGACTGACACCTACGGCAAGTTCGTGGTGGAGCCGCAGGAGCGCGGATTCGGGACGACCATCGGCAACGCGCTCCGGCGGGTGCTTCTGTCCAGCATTCCGGGGGCGGCCATCACGTCCATCAAGATTGATGGAGTGCTGCATGAGTTCTCGACGATCCCCGGGGTGCGCGAGGACACCACCGAGCTCATTCTGAACCTGCGAGAGGTGTTCGTGAAGATGGCTCCGTCGTCCAACGGCTCCGAAGAGCCTTCGGGACCGATGGTGATGCGGATCGAGAAGAAGGGACCGGGCACCGTCACGGCGGCCGATATCCAGACGCCACCGGAGATTACGGTGGTCAACCCGGAGGCCTATATCTGCGAACTGGCGGACGCGACGACCTCATTCTCTATGGAGATGACCGTGGAGCGCGGTAAGGGCTTTGTGCTGCCGGAGAAGCACGATCACCTCAAGTCCACCATCGGAGTCATTCCGGTGGGCAGCGTGTTCTCGCCCGTGCGCCACGTGAACTATATCGTGGAGGCCACGCGCGTCGGGCATCAGACAGACTACGAGCGCCTGACTCTGGAGGTGACCACGAACGGGACGGTCTCGCCGAGTGAGGCTGTCAGCACGGCGGCTGCCATTCTGGACCGGCAGATCCGGCTGTTCTTCGATTTCAACCGCCGGGCACGGGCGGACATCGGGTTTGGTGGCGAGTCCGAAGGGTTGAGGCTTGGCCCGCCGGACGCGCGGATCGAGGAGCTGGACTTCTCGGTGCGGACCTATAACTGCCTGAAGAAGGCCAACATCATGACCATCGGGGAGCTGGTGCAGAAGACGGAAGGCGACCTGATGCAGATCCGCAACTTCGGCAAGAAGTCCCTGAACGAGGTGAAGGAGAAGCTTGCCAGCTTCGGCC
>CALCJH010000038.1 GCA_937967775.1 uncultured bacterium
CTGGCGGGCGCGTTTGTCTGGCTCCTCTATGCTTTTCAGGAAGCCCTGATCTACCACCCTCTTCCCAGCCGCATCGCCGTCCGCGACGAGCTACCGGCCGGAGTGGAGGCCCTCCAGTACACCATCGAAGGACCACGCAGGGAGAGGCTGCGGCAGGAGTCGTATCTGGCCCTGCCCACCGGCAGCGCCGGCAGCAAGGGCATCCGGGTGGCCGTGCTGTTCCACGGGAACGCCTCCTCGGCGCTGGACTGGCCGGAGGCTGCAGGCTACCTGCGCGAGCGGGGATTCCATCTGCTGATGGTGGAGTATCCCGGCTACGGCCGGTGCGAGGGAGAGCCGTCGCCGGAAAGCATTGAGCTCGCTTCGCGGGAGGCCTTCCGGGCTCTGGCGGAGCACCTGGAAGTGCCGGAACGGGAGCTGGAGCGCCGGACGGTGGCGATAGGGCACTCACTGGGGAGCGCGGCGGCGCTCCTGTTCGCCTCGGACTGGGATCTGCAGCAGGTCATACTGCTTGCGCCTTTCACTTCCTCGATGGACCTCGCCCGCAGGCGTGTGGGATGGCCACTGTGTCTTCTGCTGCGGCATCGCTACGACAACCGGTCGCTCCTGGCCAAGATCGTGGACCGGCAGCGTCCTCCGGAAGTGCTGATCGTCCACGGGGCGAGGGATGACATCATTCCGCCGGGGATGTCCCGGCGTCTGGCGGAAATTTCTCCGGCCATCCGCCGCGTTGAGCTGCCGGAGGCGGACCACGTTACGGTGGTGGATGCGTCCCGGGAGGCGATTCTGCACGCCCTCAGCGACACAGAATAAGGGAGGCGGATGATGCAAGATCATCCGCCTCCCGGTGGTCAGGGCTTCTCAGGCAAGCTTTTGCGTCAGGTGCGCGCATGGGCGGTGACGCCCCAGCGCTCCTGAATCCCCTTCAGACCTATCGCCTGATACAGGCCGGCCAAGCCGACCAGCACATACACGGCGCGGGAAGCAAAGCTCATCTCCCCGAACAACGCGGCAACCATATCGAGGCCAAACAGCCCCACCAGTCCCCAGTTGAGTCCTCCAACTACCAGAAGGACTGCAGCGATTATGTCAACGGTCTTCATAGATCCCGATCCTTCTCCTGTCAAGCCAGGATGTCGTCCTGTGCATTTGCTATAACACCGAAGGGTCAGGATCAGTTCCCATTCACAATCGAGTGAACGTACCCCGCCCTGCAGACGAAAAAAGGTCCGCTGCGTCCGCAGCGGACCCCGTGCTGAGAAGGACCGGCAGCTCTCTACGGCGAACGCGGCCAGCGCTCGTAGATGATCCGGCGGTTGTTGTAGCCGGCCGCCCCGGTCACCGTCACGAACTGCCCGGGCTGGAGATCCGGCACTTCCGGCGTGGACACCAGGATCCCCTCCTCGTCCGATCCATCCGTGATCTCATAAGTGAACGTGGTAATGGAGCCCGGCTTCACCCGTCCGTATGCGCGAACATACAGGCCGTTCATCATCGGAGACTTCAGGTCGCGGTTGTTCGCGGCCAGCGGGACAGCAGATGCGGTTCCCACCACCGAGATCTGGTCCACCAGAATGCGCCGCTCGCCTCCGGAAGTGGTGTTCAGCAGCCCGGAGACGTTGACCAAGCTGTCCCTTGGGACCGCGCTGAGGTTTCCGTCAATCCGCAGCCCCGAGGACCGGTCCGGCTCCTGCAGATAGCCGGTGGAGCCCTGCTTGAAGTGGAGCAGCTTGCCCGTAACGTCGACACGAGTGCCGTCGGGCAGCCGGGAGATTTCCGACAGATGCAGCTCCACCCCGTCGGGCTCGAACATCCTCTGATAGCCGTCCACGATGTACAGCTTGCCGGCGGCGACATTCGCACCGGCCGCATCGTAGACGGCAACCTCATCCACCTTGATGGAGCGGCTCGAGGGAGCTTTCACGAACTGAACGGAAACATAGCGGCCGCGCGTCCCCTGCGCCAGCGGCACATCAATGATGCCGGGGCCCTGAAGGGTCCCGTCGTTTGTCCACTCTCCGGCCAGCTCGAACCCGTCGCCAGCGAACGTCTCGAACTCGAAGCGGTCGCCTGGAACGTAAGGATTGGCCGCTTCCGGAATCGTGAACTGCACCACTCCATTGTCCGAGACGAAGGGGACGCCCACCGTGGCTGTTCCCTGAGGTCCCGACTCGGACGCGATCAGCTGAAACTCCGTGGGAGAGACGGCAGTGGCGGTCCACTGCTCGTGACGCAGGGAGGCCGATCCGGAGTTTACGGTCACGGCGAAGGCCTTGATCCCGGCCTGTCCGATGTGCCGGGCAGCCACAAGCGGAGGCCGGCAGGATGAATCCGTGGCCGTCCGCGATGTGTAGACCCGCACCGCTGATACCTGGGACCGGTCAAAGACGCCGACGGAGACGCGGCTCAGGTCGAACAGCCCGCTCGTCGGGACGCGGTTTCCCGCCGCATCATAACTGACCAGGTCCAGCAGCACACCCCTGTTTTTCGCCGCCGAAGCGGTGATCCAGTACACCGGCTTCGGCAGGCCGGAGCCGTAGTAGAAGATCCCCGAGTGCTCGCGCCAGATGCTGTCCTCGCCCACTCCCACAACCGCCTCGTCCACGGCCGGGTACCACTGGACCGCCCTCGGATAGCCGAGTCGGCGGGCCCAGAGGAGCTGCCGCATCCCGTACTCGGCCTGCTTCCAGTCGTTCAGGCCGCCCCCTGCGGCAGCGACGGCGCTGGTTGTTCCCAGCTCCCCGAAGAAGACCATCTTGTCTTCATCCCCAGCCGCGATCATCGCCGCGCGCCCCAGGCCGTTGGAGTTCCCGGGCCCCCAGTTGTACGAGTCCGGAGGCAGGTTGCGGAAGTTGTAAGGATGCCAAGCGGCGAAGTCGAAGAAATCTTTCCCGATCGTGTTGTAGATGATGGACATCCGCCCGGTTGCGCTGTCGGCGAACCCGCCGTTCAACACGCGGGCATCCGGGTCTGCCTCCTTGATGGCCTGATAAGCATCCCGCAGCAACACGGAATAGAGCTCCGTTCCGCCCTGCCAGACCCATCCCTGGTCCGGCTCGTTCCAGACCTCCCAGAACTTCACGCGGTCCTTGAAATGCCCCACCCACTGCTTGAGAAAGTCGGTGAACGGCTTTGTGTTCATATAGTTGTAGAACACCCTCACCTGACCGCCCGGCGGAATGGAGGGCAGCTTCACCCAGAATTTGTCCAGCTCCACCTGAGATGCTCCGGCAAAGGAGATGCCCACCTTCAACGGAAACTGGAACGTCCTGGAGAAGCTGTAGGTCTTGTGAAAACCGCCATCAGGAGCTTCGGGATTGTTCGAGGA
>CALCJH010000039.1 GCA_937967775.1 uncultured bacterium
CTCGCCCGCCGGTCCCGGCCGGGTCCGGGTATCGCTGGCCCAGGGAGCTTCGCTGGAGTCTGCCTCCACGGCGCTGGTCATCGCAGTCAGCGATGCTCTTGGCAATGCGGTACCGTTCGCTCCGGTCCGGCTGACGGTGGAGGGTGGAAGCGCCGATCAGACGCAGTTGACCGCCGGACCGGACGGTCTGGCCCGGGTGACGGTCACCTGGGATCCTGCCGCGGCACCCGGCAAAAGACGCGTTCGCGCGGAGTCCAACGGGATTTCCGGGTCGCTTCCGTGAGATTTTGGAATTTGGTGATGTTTACCGGCCGCACAGACAGCCTGCGGCCTGCTCCGTCAGACCAGGGCGGCCTGGCGGGAAGATGAAAGGGGACGAAGATGTCTTCGAGAGTTGACTCGCTGCTCGGAAGCCTCTCGCTTGACGAGAAGATCGGCCAGCTTCTGATGTTCGGCTGGCAGGGTGAGACGGAGGAGGAGAACATTACCGTTTCCTCCCACGCGCGGCTCCTGCTGGAGGAGTTCAAGGTGGGCGGGGTGGTTCTGCTGGGACGCAATGTCGGCACACCTGCTCAGACCGCCCGGTGCATGAACGAGCTTCAGGAGCGCTCGAAGCTTCCTCTGTTCATCATCGTGGACCAGGAGGGCGGCATGGTGGCCCGCTTCAAGGATCCGTTCGTGGTGTTCCCCGCGAATATGGCTCTTGGCGCGACGGGCGACCCATCCCTTGCCTATCGTGCCGCCCGCGCCACGGCGGAGCAGCTAAGGGCAGTGGGCGTCAACTTCAACTTCGCCCCCTGTGTGGATGTCAACAACAATCCTCTGAACCCGATCATCGGTACCCGCTCGTACGGGGACAATCCCGAAACGGTGGCACTTTTCGCTCCGGAAGCCATCCGCGGGCTGCACGACGGCGGTGTGCTGACAAGTGCCAAGCATTTCCCAGGGCACGGTGATACGGCTGTAGACTCCCATCTGGCGCTTCCCGTGGTGGATTTCCCCCGGGAGAGGATGGACGCCGTGGAGCTGCCTCCATTCCGGGCGGCGATGGATGCCGGTGTCGCGTCCATCATGACCACGCACATCCTATTCCCCGCTCTGGACCCGGAGCTGCCTTCCACACTCTCCCCACGCATCATCACCGGCTTACTGCGCGAGGAGATGGGATGGCAGGGCCTGGTGGTCACCGATGATCTGGAGATGAAGGGCGTGGCGGACAAATGGGGGGCCGCACAGGCCGCTGTGCTGTCCCTCAAGGCCGGCGTGGACTGCCCGCTCATCTGCCACACGCTGGAGACCCAGGTGGAGGCGGTCCGGGCCATCAAGGATGCCATCGCGGCGGGAGAGATCACCGAGGAGCGCATTGACGCATCCGTGCGCCGGGTGCTGGAACTGAAAGAGCGTTTCGGACTGCTGGACGGCGTGACTCCCGTGGATCCTGAGGCCGCGTTGCCAGTGGTCAGTTCACCCGAAAAAAAGGCGCTTGCGATGGAGATCGCCAGAAGGGCTGTCACCGTGGTGCGCAACGGACGAGGTGTCATCCCGGCAGACCTGGGCGACGGCCGCATTGTTGTGATCAGCCTCCATCACTCTGTTGAGCGTCTGGGCGCGGCATTCCGCGCCATCCATCCCCGGACGGATGTGATTGCGGTTTCGGCGGATCAGGCGCGCTCACCGGAAAGCATCGCTTTGCCGGAGGATGCTAGCCTCGTGGTAGCCGGTACCTGCCCGAGCGAGCCCTGGACCGCCGGGCTGGACGTGGAGGCTCAGGCCACGATGGTGAAACATCTGCTGAGAGGGCCGAAGCCTGTCTGTGTGGTGGCGCTCAGGGATCCATATGATCTGCTGAAGTTCCCTGAAGTCCAGACGTATGTGGCGCTTTACGGCTACCGCGATGAAATGCTGCAGGCTTGCGCCGAAGTTGTTCTGGGGAGGATCAGCCCTTCCGGCCGGGCTCCGGTGGCCCTTCCGGAGTCAGCCTAAAGGAAACGGCCGGGGCCGCAAATCACTCGTAGACTCCGTCGTCGGGAGAGACCTCTATGGCCTCCTCCTTCTTCACCCAGATGACTGAGTTGCCCTCGAACGCCACGTAGAGCATACTGCGCTCCACGTCCACGTCCAGGAGTTTGTCCACACGGACCTGCCAGGTCGTTTCGCCGCTTGCATCCTTGACCGGCAGGCGGTATTTCACTTTCAGCTTTTCGTTGGCATCAAGCCGCTGGGCGATGGTCTCGAGGTCCATGGGACTCCCTTTCAGCAAACTTCAGCGGATTCCGTTCCGGAAGCCGCGCAGACCGCGCCTTACTTCGCGAAAATGACCTGTTTTCCCTCCCTCGCAATACGCCTTGCGAAGGCCTGCCTGCTCCTGCGCCGGAGAGCAGGCAGGACGCGGTCCAACTGCAGAATATACCGCAAATCTTGCCCGGCAGGCTACAGCGGCGGCAGGGGCAGCACGTCCACCGGTCTCCCGCCGCCTCGCATGGACTCCTCCCCGGCGCAGCCTGCGGCCACGGACATCCGTCCGGCTTCCGGTGTGGCTAGCGGTTCCTTGCCCTCCAGGACCATGTCCACGAAATCCTGACAGATGACAGGATCCGCCCCGGCGTGCGTCCCGGATGCGCGCTTCACCTCGTAGGTCCGGTCGGCAAGCTCCCGCCAGGTGTTGGAGCGCCGCGTCTTCACCCAGATCTTCATCTCCGGTTCCGAATTCTCCAGCCGCCCTTCCGTGCCGATGAACGTGTAGTTGCGATGATAATCCGGGGTGAAGTGGCACTGCAGGTAGCTGGCCTTGATCCCTCCCTCAAGCTCCATGATCATCACGACGTTGTCCTCGATATCCACTTCACGGCGGAAGGCGCACTGCTCGCGCCGGCCGTGTTCGGCCTCGATGCAGGTCCGGCGGATATCGCAGGCGGAGCACACCAGATCGTCCGGCTTGTCCCCGCCGAAGTAGTCCAGCCCGCCGAACGCGCACACCCTTTGTGTGTAGCGCCCCGTGATCCAGTGGATGATGTCTATGTCATGAGAGCCCTTCTGCAGAAGCAGGGAGTTGCAGTTCTTGCGGGTCGCGTGCCAGTCGTGATAGTAGAACCGTCCGCCGTGGCCCACGAAGTGCCTCACCCAGACAGCTTTGATCTCGCCGATGGCCCCGCTTTCCACGATCTCCTTCATCACGCGATACATGTTCATGTAGCGCATGTTGAAGCCCACCATCAGGCGTTTGCCGGACTGCCTCCAGGCCTTGAGAATGCGGTCGCACCCTTCAACCGTGATGGCCAGAGGCTTTTCGCAGAACACGTGCTTCCCGGCTTCCAGAGCGGCAACGGCGTGTTCCTCGTGGACGAAATCCGGTGATGTGACTGCCACTGCGTCCACATCCGGCCGCTCCAGCAGCTCCTGGTAGTCCAGTGTCACGAAGACGTCCGGCCCCATCCGCTGCCGGAAGTCGTCCAGCGCTTCCGGACGCACGTCCGCTCCGGCCACCACTTCGCAGCGCGGATTGTCCCTCCACTGGTCCGCGATGCCGCCCCGCCCGCAGACGCCGATCACACCGATCCTGACTTTCTCCATTCAGCGATCTCCCGCCGTTGTGACCGCCGTGTTCTACCCCGGCGGCCCCTGCCTTTTTCGCGGGGTTGGCGCTTTGTCCCTTCCCGGCAGTGGCTCATCGCCGCCGTTCAGGGCACGATGACGCGGAGCACGGGCTTCGCGCCCGGTTGTAGGTCTAGGGAGGCGGTATGGGTCGCCCCCTCAGTCTGCACGGTCACTTCATAGGTGCCGTGGAATCCCCGGAATGTGAAGCTTCCGTCCGGGAAGGTCTTGCCTGACGTTTCTGTCCGCCATTCCCGGTTGATCAGCGAATCCAGTGCTTCGTAGGCCGGTTTCGGTTTCCAGTCACGGGTGATGATGCCTCCCTGTCCCAGCCAGGAAGAACCATCCCAGAGTGCCCACAGCGTGATCGCCTTGACCGCCGGATGGCTAAAAGCCACTGTGAAATAGTAGCGGTAGTAGCGTCCCTGGAAGTCAGGCGTCCACATGCCTTTTACGAAGTTCGACTGGACCTCGGCACCGTCCGATGGCATGGTGATCTCCGTCAGGTGTATGTCTTTGCCCGTGGACGCCAGCGTGTCCAGCATTTGCAGCAGCTGGGCGGGTGAGGGGACGCGGGGATGGTCATGCGCCTGTTCACCCAGCACGTCTATCTTCGCGCCCTTCGCCTCCAACGCGGCGGCGTATTTCACGAATCGTTCCGCCTGGCCATTCCACTGATTCCCGAACTCATTCAGAATGAGGATGGCGTCCGGGTCCGCTTGCCGGGCCAAGATGAACGCCT
Source organism: uncultured bacterium (assembly GCA_937967775.1). Classification (GTDB taxonomy): domain Bacteria; phylum Armatimonadota; class UBA5829; order DSUL01; family DSUL01; genus CALCJH01. The sequence continues at coordinate 4,334 of CALCJH010000039.1, forward strand.
CGGCCGCGTAGTCCGGTCCCCAGTTGCCTTCGAACCAGTGGCAGTGCAGCGGCTCGTTCACCACGTCCCAGAAGCGGATCTTTCCCCGGTAGCGGCTGACGGCCTCCGTCACCCGCTGGCGGGCATGCTCACGAACCTCCTCAGCGGAGAACTCCGCCAGCCACTTTGGGAAGCCGTTGCGTTCGTATCCCCAGATCAGGCAGTGTCCCTTGACTGTGATGCCGTTTGCGTGGCACCATTCCACGAACCGGTCTGCCATCTCGTAGTCCGGTGTGTCTTTCAGACGCTCCGCGTGCGACCACTTCAGCATGTTCTCCGTGGTGGCGTAGTTGAACAGGCGGAGGAAGTAGCGCTGGAACTGCTCCCAGTCCTGCGGGGTGGGCATCGCCTTCGTAACATCCCACGAGGGGAATGCGCACCCGAACAGGAAAGCGTGCGATGTCTGGCGCGCCCGCACAAAGGCACCGTGCACCGGGGTGCCGTTGCGGCGGGTGACGTAAACGGTGGCGGTTCCTTTACGGTTGCGCTCGATGCCCTCCTGAACCCGTTTCAGGATGTCCGGGGGAAGCTCAAAACCTGTGTCCAGTGCGAGGGCGGGAACGCAGAGGCTCAACAGAGCGAGCATCAGCAGGGTTTTCACCGGCTACCTCCAGTCAGCGGAATCTTCTCCAGCACCTTCGCATTCCACTCGCCCTTCAGAGTCTCCTGCCCTGCGGAGGCAGGAGAGACACTGGTAGAATGGCGAACTCTACTCCCGGCTGCGCGGATGGGTGCGCCAGTCCCCGGGGAGGAGAGTTTCGTGCTGCAGCACCCGGCGGCCTGGCTGATGATCGCCGTTGCGGGCGTGATCGTCGGCTGGGTGATCGCCGTATACAACCGGCTGGTCTCACTGAGAGTCCGGGCGCGCAACGCCTGGGCGGATGTTGATGTGCAGCTCAAGCGTCGCTACGACCTGGTTCCCAATCTGGTCGCAGTGGTACAGGGCTACGCGTCTCACGAAAAGTCGTTGCTTGAGGATATTGCCCGTCTGCGCTCCGAGGCCATCGCCGCGGATGGTCCGGCTGTCCGGGAGGGGCCGGACGGTCAACTCACCGGAGCGCTGCGGTCCCTGTTTGCTCTCGCCGAGGCCTATCCCGAGCTGCGCGCTGATGCCAGCTTCCGCAAGCTGCAAGAGCAGCTGGCCGACATTGAGGACAACCTCCAGTATGCCCGCCGCTACTACAACGCCGTGGTTCGCGATATGAACACGGCCACAGAGGTTTTCCCACAGAATATTGTCGCGGCGGTTTTCGGGTTCCGGCGGTTGCCCTACTTTCAGGCGGGAGACGAGGAGCGTAGGGCGGTGGAGGTGGATCTCGGGTGACCGCCCGCTCCGCAGTTGCCTGCGTCCTGACTGTCGTGACGCTCGCGGTGCTCGCGGTGCTCACGGTCCTGAGCGCGCCCCCGGTGCAGGCGTGGACTATACGGGACATGTCCGTGGAGATCACGGTGGCCCGGGACGCCACTCTGGACGTCCGGGAGACCATCGAGGTGGACTTCGGCGGAGAGCAGCGTCACGGCATCTACCGGGAGATTCCTCTGCGTGAAAGCGGCCGCCAACCCGGTGGCCGGCGTGTGCGCATCAGAGTGCTGGCTGTTTCCGATGGCGCAGGCGGCAGCTGGCAGTATCGGGCCCGCCGCTCCGGCCGCTATCTCAGTGTTCGCATCGGCGATCCGGCGGTCTATGTCACGGGCGTGCAGCGCTATGTCATCCGCTACCGCGTGGAGAACGGCCTCCTCTTTTTCCCGGATCACGATGAGCTCTACTGGAACGTCACCGGAAATGAATGGCCGGTGGCCATCAATCAGGCCTCGTGCGTGGTGCGGCTGCCGGCCTCTCCAGCCAGTCAGCGTCTCCAGGCGAACGCCTGGGTGGGACCACAGGGTTCCACGGAGCGCGCGGAGGTGGATCTGGGTGAGAATGGAGCCGTATTCCGCTCTCCACGGCCTCTGGGGTATGCAGAAGGATTGACGGTAGCCCTCGGGTGGCCCAAAGGGATCGTTCAGCCGCCCTCGCTGGGGAGCAGGGTGGTGTGGTTCCTGCTGGACAACGTTTTCGTGCTGGTTCCGGTTGTCTTCCTGCTCGCCATGACCATCATCTGGCGTGTCTACGGCCGGGATCCGGCGGTGGGCCAGTCAGTGGCCGTCCGCTATGAGCCTCCGGGTGATCTTCGCCCGGCGGAGGTCGGGACGCTGGTGGATGAAATGGTGGACACACGCGACATTGCCGCCACCATTGTGGATCTGGCAGTGCGCGGGTATCTCACCATTGAGGAGGGGCCATCCGGAAACCTGCTGGGGAAACGGACCTACATCCTGCGGAAGACGGCCGAACCGGGCAGCCGGGATCGTCGAGGCGAGCTTGCACCCTATGAAAAGACCATTTACCAGAAGCTATTCGCCTTGGCCGACGCTGTCACCACGGAAGACCTGGAGAACTCTTTCTACATCACTGTCGGGACAGCCTCGGACCAGCTCTATGCGGATCTGACGCGGAAAGGCCTCTTTCTGGGGCGCCCGGACAGGGTTCGCAAGGTATGGCTGGAAAGTGGCTGGTTCGTGTTCGGGGCCGGAGTGTTCTTGCTGTTCATTGCCCTTTCGGACGAGTCGGGCAGCTTTCCTCTGGAGCCGGGATGGGCCCTGGCCGCGACGGTCTGCGGACTCATCGTAGTGGCGTTTTCACGTCTGATGCCCCGCAAGACATTTTCGGGAAAGCGTGCCGCGCTGGAGATCCTGGGTTTTGAGGAATACCTCGCCCGTGCGGAGAAAGAGGACCTGAAACTGCAGGAGAAAAAGGGCATCTTCGAGACCTTCCTGCCGTACGCCATCAGCCTCAAAGTGGTGGAGCAGTGGGCCAGGGCGTTTGAAGGTGTTCTCGATCAGAATCCCGACTGGTTCATCGGCGCTGAAGGGCCCGGCCGCTTCCGTCCGGTGATTTTCGCCCGCTCACTCAATGCGGCGTGCTCCGGTCTGAGTTCGGCCCTGACCAGCGCTCCGCGTTCCGCTTCGGGCGGTGGAAGCGCGTTCGGCGGGGGAGGGGGATTCTCGGGAGGCGGCTTTGGCGGCGGAGGAGGAAGAGCGTGGTAAGCGCGCAGGTTGCGCGGGAAAGGGAGGCTGGACGTGGAGATTGAGACGCCTTCGGCGCTTCAGAAGGTGGAAGATAACGACCTGGCCCGGCGTGCGGCGGAAGGGGACCGGCGGGCCTTCGACCGGCTGGTGCACCGCTGGCGCGACCGTCTCTGGAGCGTCGCTTCCCGGATGTGCCGGGATTACGACGACGCGCAAGACGTCCTGGTGGGAGCATTCAGCCGGGCGTATTCGCGCATCCATCAGTTCCGGGGGGATGCCAGCTTCGGGACGTGGCTTTTCCGCATCGCCGCAAACGAGTGCATGGGGTTGCGCCGGTCCGAGTCGCGGAAGGCGGAGCGCCTGGAGCGAGAGACCAACCGCGGCCTGGAGACCAGGGAGTTGCCGGACCTGTCTCTCCTGCCGGAGGAGGCGGCCCTCTCTTCCGATCTGATGGACGCCATCAACCGGGCGGCGGGATCCCTTTCCGAACCCCTGCGGATCGTCTTTCTGCTGCGGGACGTGGAAGGCTTTTCCAATGAGGAGGTCGCAGAGATTCTGGGCATCAGCGTTCCGGCAGTGAAGAGCCGCCTGCACAGAGCGCGCGCCGCCGTGCGCACGGAGTTGGAGCATTACCTTGCATCCTGAGTCTGGAGAGCAAGCTGCGGTGGACTGCGGACGGGTCCGCGAGATGCTTCTGGAGATCGGCTCAGGGGGCGAAGCAGCGCTTGCGGAGTCCCTGCAACGCCACTTGGACGAGTGTCCGGCCTGCTCCCGCGAGTTCCGGAGCGTGGAGACACTGGTCAGGCTCGCCCGTCGAGCCCTCCACACGCCGGTACCCGAGGAGGTCTGCCGCCATCTGGACCAGGTGCTGTTCGGCGAGGGGGATCACGGCGGATGAGAATTCCCGTTGCCTGTCAAAACGGAGGCGGATTCGTATGAGCGCCCGGCGCCGCAATTTGCGCAACGGCCTGCTCTTCTGCAGCCCGGCCATCATAGGGCTGGCGGTGTTCACAGCCTATCCGGTGCTGGCCAGCCTCTACTACAGCTTCTGCAACTACACTGTCCTGAAGCCGGCCACGTTTGTAGGACTGGCCAACTACCGCGCACTCATTGCGGACAAGTTCTTCTATCAATCCCTCTACAATACGCTTTACTATGCGGTGCTATCCGTCCCTCTGGGAATGGTGACCGCTTTTCTGCTGGCGGTGCTGCTGAACGCGAAGGTCCGGGGTCTGGCGTTCTTCCGCACCATCTTCTATCTGCCTTCTATCGTTCCGGTGGTTGCCAGCTCCGTGCTCTGGTTGTGGCTGCTGAACCCGGACAGCGGGATGGTGAACGCCATCATTGACGCCATCGGCCGGATGCTGGGCATCCCCCTGCAGGGGCCGGGCTGGATGCAGTCGCCCGAGTGGAGCAAACCCTCGCTCATCCTGATGAGCACCTGGGGGGTGGGGGGCTGGATGGTCATCTTCCTGGCCGGTCTTCAGGATGTCCCTCGTGAGATGTACGAGGCGGCGGCGATAGACGGCGCAGGGCGCGGAGGAATGCTCTGGCACGTTACGGTACCGTTCATGGGCCGCCACATCGTATTTGTCACCGTGATGGGGCTGATCGGGGCGTCTCAGTTCTTCGCGCCGGCATACGTGATGACGGGAGGTTCGGGCGAGCCCGCCGGCTCGACCCTGTTCTACAGCCTGTATCTGTTCCAGCAGGCTTTCAGTTACTTCCAGATGGGTTACGCCTGCGCGCTGGCGTGGGTGCTTTTTGCGGTCATTTTCGCCGGGACACTGCTGTTCTTCAAGGCGACCGGGCGTTTTGCGGAGGCCACCGGTGAAGGCTGATCGTGGCGCTGTGGTCAGCGATCCTCTGCAGCCGGGACCGGCAGGGCGCGTCCTGGTCTACGGACTGCTGATCCTTTTTTCGGCCATTTTCGCCGCCCCGTTCTTCTGGCTGGTCACATCGGCCGTCAAGAGACCCGAGCAGTTGATGGCCTATCCCATCCAGTGGATCCCGGATCCCGTGGTCTGGTCCAACTTCCGGGAGGGATGGGAATTCCGGCCGTTCTCGCTCTACCTGCGCAACACACTCTACGTCGCCGTGCTCAGCACCATCGGATCCGTGCTCTCCAGCTCGCTGGTCGCCTACGGGCTCACGCGCATCGAATGGCCGGGAAGACGGCTGCTGTTCGTCACGCTCATCGGAACGATGATGCTCCCCGGGCAGGTGGTGATGGTGCCGCTGTTTGCGCTGTTTGTCCGGCTGGGGTGGGTGGATACGTTCAAACCCCTGTGGGTGCCGGCGTTCTTTGCAGGGGCTTTCTATGTGTATCTGCTCCGCGGATTCTTCCAGGCCATCCCGCGCGATCTGAGCGAGGCTGCCACCATTGACGGGGCCAGCGAATGGGCCATCTACTGGCGCATCGTGATGCCTCTGGCGCGGCCTGCACTGGCCACGGTGGGGCTGTTCGCGTTCATCGGTGCCTGGAACGATTTTGTCGGTCCACTGATCTACATCGTGAACGAGAACAACTATACGCTCGCGCTCGGCCTCTCGATGTTCCGTGGCCAGTATGGCACCTACTGGCACTACCTTCTGGCTGTTTCCACGCTGGTCACCATTCCCATCGTGGTGCTGTTCTTCTTCACGCAGCGCACGTTCATCCAGGGCATCACGATGACTGGCCTGAAGGGCTAGCTGCATAAAGAATGGGCCGCCCCCTAAGAGCGGCCCACAGTTGCCGTTTGATGCAGTCAGCCTTGCGGCTTCTTAGCCCGCTGCCACCGGTTCCCTGGCGGGGATGGGCTCGCCGGCCAGTGTCAGCAGGCGCTCCCATTTCTCGTCCACGTGCTTCTGGAACTCGGGCAGCATCCACTCATTGCCCGGCCGGAACAGATGCCGGTATTTGGTCTGCTTCTTGAGATACGCCTCCACCGGCATCTTCTCGCGCGGCTTGTAGGTGATCTTGTACTGCCCGTCCACCACTTCGTACAGCGGCCATGCGCAGGTGTTCACGGCCAGTCTGCCCAGCTCAATGGTCTCCTCCGGCGGGAAGGCCCACCCCAGCCGGCAGGGAGCCAGCACGTTGATGAACGACGGCCCATCCGTATCCAGCGCCTTCTGCATCTTGGTGATCAGGTCGTTCCAGAAGCTCGGAGAGCCCTGGGCCACATACGGGATGCCGTGGGCCACCAGGATGGCCGTCAGATCCTTCTCGAACTGCTTCTTGCCGTAACCTTTGCGGCCAACCGGAGTGGTGGTCGTCTCCGCCCCGAACATCGTGGCGCCGGAGCGCTGAACTCCGGTGTTCATGTACGCCTCGTTGTTGTAGCAGATGTAAAGCATCCGGTGACCGCGCTCCATCGCCCCGGAAAGCGACTGCAGCCCGATGTCGTAGGTGCCGCCGTCGCCGCCGAATGCCACGAAGCGGACCTCCTTGTCATACTTGCCCTGGCGCTTCAGAGACTGGTAGGCTGCTTCAACTCCGGAGATGGTGGCCGCCGCGTTCTCAAACGCGCTGTGGATGAAAGGAGTGTTCCAGCTCGTGTAGGGGAACAGGGTGCTGGTCACCTCCAGGCATCCGGTAGCGCATCCCACCACCAGCGGCTGGTCTGCCGCCATCATCAGCATCCGGGCGACGATGGGAGCGCTGCAGCCCGCACAGGCGCGGTGCCCCCCAGTGAATCGCTCAGGCTTGCGGGAAAGCTCTTTCAGGTTCGCCATTTCTTATTATCCTCAGAATCCGTTTCCGTTCTTCTCGATCCGCTGCGCCTCTACTCGCGCACACCCAGGTAGGTGAATCGCTCCTTCACCTGACCGGTCTTCCCGATCTCTAGCAGCTCATCAAAGACCTGCCGGATCAACGCGGGTCCGCAGTCCCGTCCGCCCAGACCGTACACGTAGTCCTTCATCGGCGGGCGGTTCTTCGACTCGTAAAGCGCAGAGCGCAGCTCACCGAATAGCGGTCCGCCCAGGCCGGCCAGCCCGTCCGAGCGGTCCATCACGCCTACGGCCTTGCGCCCTTCCAGCAGGGCGGCCATCTCGTCATAGGGGAACGGGCGGAACACGCGGATTTTCAGCAGACCGGCCTTCACGCCGGCCTCGCGCAGATCGTCCACCACGGTCTTGGCCGTGCCAGCCGTGGAGCCCAGCAGCACGAGGACATACTCCGCATCGTCCAGCTTGTAGCCCTCATACAGGCCGTAGCTGCGGCCGCTGATCTTGCCGTACTCCTTCCCGATCTCCAAGATGACCTCTTTGGCTTTCGCGATCGGCTCAGCAAGCTGGCGGCGGTGTTCGAAGTAGAAGTCCGTGAAATCCAGGGGCCCGAAAGTGCGCGGGGTGTCCACATCCAACAGCTTGACCTTCGGATTGTAGGTTCCCACGAACTCCCGGATGGTGTCATCCGGCAGCACCTTCACCACCTCCATCCCGTGGCTGATGATGAACCCGTCCATAGTCACCATCGCAGGTAGCAGAACGTCCGGGTGCTCGGCGATGCGGATGGCCTGGATGGTGTTGTCGTAAGCTTCCTGCGCGTCCTCGCTGAAGATCTGGATCCACCCCGAGTCCCGCGCGCCCATGGTATCCGAGTGGTCGCAGTGGATGTTGATGGGCGCCGAAAGCGCACGGTTCACGTCGGCCAGCACGATGGGAAGCCTCAGCCCGGCCGCGATGTAGAGCATCTCCCACATCAGGGCCAGCCCCTGAGCGCTCGTCCCGGTCATCACCCGAGCACCTGCAGCCGAAGCCCCGATGCACGCGCTCATCGCGGAGTGCTCGCTCTCCACCGCCACATATTCGGTGTCCACAAGCCCGTCTGCGACATAGTTGGAGAAGATCTGGACGATCTCGGTGGCGGGAGTGATGGGGTAGGCGGCGACGACGTCGGGGTTGATCTGTTTCATCGCCATGGCAACGGCTTCGTTGCCGGTGAGTGCGGCGATCTCCTGGGCGGCCTCCGGCCCCTTGGCCGCCTTATCCTTGACTTTCGCTTCTGACAACGGTCATCTCCTTGACATTCTGAGAAATCCGGGACCTGACCCCGGCGCGCAAGAAACTATCCCTTCTGCGCCTTAACAACCTCATATGCTTTGCGGATGGCCTCAAGGTTCCCCTGGATGACCTCGGGCTTGTTCCGGAACTTCTTCTGAAGCTTTTTCTCCGTGTCCTCGATCATGTGGTTAAAGTCCACGATCTCCGTTGCGCCGACCAGCGCGCCGAGCATCGGGGTGTTCGGGATGTTGCGTCCGATCGTTTCCATGGCGATGGCGGAGGCATCCAGAACGTAGAGCTTCTGCCCGTTCAGCTTCAGCTTTTCGCGCATCTTTTCGGCCGGCTCGCCGGTGTTCACCAGCACCACCCCATCATCATCCAGACCCTTGGTCACGTCCACGGACCCGATCAGTGTGGGATCCAGGATGACCACCACGTTGGGCTTCTCAACAGCCGAGTGGATGGTAATCGGCTCGTCGCTGATGCGGTTGTAGGAAGCGACCGGGGCGCCCATCCGCTCCGGACCGTACTCCGGAAAAGCCTGCATATACATTCCCGCGCCCAGACACGCGTCACCGAACAGAAGCGCGGCGGTCTTGGCTCCCTGCCCCCCGCGTCCGTGCCAGCGGATCTCGATCAGTCTGCCCATAGCGAAGAAAGACTCCTTAGTGATTGTGACTTTGCAGACGCCCGTCCCCGGCGTACCTGTATCCGCGCGGCTGCCTCTCCGTGTTCGGGCACATCCTGTCGCGGGAAACCGTTCAAGACGCCGGGAAGCAGGTGTGAGGCCGCTCCCGAAGCGTCCCGCCGGTCCCGGCGTGAGAGGCCGGAGCGTCGCCCCTTCGCAGGAAGCCCGGCGGGGCACAGCGCCGCGGGCCGCGGCGGATTATAGCACAATGCGTGGCCTTTCACAATCAGCCGCTTTCCAGCGAATACTTCGCAAATGCGGAGCATTCCCGACATCATGATATCGGCGTCACCACCCCTCCGGCAACCGTACTTTGGGACCATGCCAGGTTGCTACAGCCGCTCAGCTGCCGGAGCGCGTCTGCCGGTCCAGCGCAAGTGCGGCGTCCATCTCGTCTTCTGCGGCCTTCCGGAAACGCTCCGAATCCGTCCTGCGGGAGTCCTCTCCGGTAACCAGCCAGTCCTGCAGTGACGTCGCCGCCTGCGAGAGAAGGCTGGCTCCTAGTCTCCTGTGGATGTGCGCCTTGACCGACTGCGCCGGTGGGCTGACCTCCGTGAGGAATTCGGCCAACTCCTCCAGCTGAGTCACCAGCGAACGCACCTTCTGATAATAGTCCTCGCGCGTCATCCGCTGCGCCTGATAGTCGCGGCCCGCCGAGTCCATCGCGTCACGCTGGCGGTAGAAAGCAATGTCGAAGCTCTGGATGAGGGACCGGTACAGCGACGGCTCCAGCGGCGCATCCGAGCCCTGACCTTTCAGGCGGCGGACAGTGTCCAGGCTGATCATAGCGTTCTGGAACTGCCCCCGCGAAGCGAACAGGCGGGCCAGCCGTTCGTGCGGGGCCGGGGCGTCCGGAGCGTCCCGCGCCGCCTGTGCATACTCCAGCGCCGCGTCATCCGGCTTGCCCAGATTCCAGAGGAGGTCTCCGTAGGCCAGCCGGGCCTCTGTGTTCTTTGGATCTTCTTTTAGCAGCGCTTCGTAGACCTGTCTGGCCTGTTCCTGCAGACCCGCAGACTCAAGTTGGCGCGCCAGTTCCAGCCGGGAGGCAGGCTCGTCTGGCGATAACAGCAGCGCACCCCGCAGCTCTGCCGCCGCTTCTTCCGTCATCCCCTTCCGGGTGTAATAACCGGCGAGCTTCAAGCGCAG
>CALCJH010000040.1 GCA_937967775.1 uncultured bacterium
CCGGGATGCCAGAGTATCTGCCGGGGCCGGTTTCGTGGTCATATACACCGGCACCATCATGACAATGCCGGGCCTTCCGCCGCGGCCGGCGGCAGAGAACATGCAGCTGGTGGACGGACAGGTGGTGGGACTGTCCTGACACACCTAATGCAAACCGGTGGCGATACTGCGTCGAAGTGAGATAAGCTGAGGCGGAACACCACAGCTTATCTCACCCACTGTGATAGGATCAGGCACAATCCACGCGCTGGGAGCTGCATTTCTGTTCGGCGCCAGCACGCCTGTTGCGAAGCTCCTCGGCGAGAACATCCACCCGCTGGTTCTGGCAGGACTGCTATACCTCGGCGCTGGAACGGGCCTTGGGATCTGGCTCTTGTTGCGCCCTTCCGGTCTCTCCGCGGAGGCTTCATTGCGCAGGCGAGATCTTCCGTACCTCGCAGGCGCTATCCTCCTGGGAGGAGCAGCCGGTCCCGCCCTTCTGATGACCGGCCTCCAGCAGATGAGCGCTTCCACCGCCTCGTTGCTCCTGAATTTGGAAGGTGTCTTCACAGTGGCCGTGGCGCGTTTGTCATTCCGCGAGCACGTGCCTTTCAGGATTCTGGCAGGAATGCTGCTGATCGTGGCGGGGGGCAGTCTACCCTCGTTGCCGCTAAGTCTGCAGGTAGCGCTTGTGGGCACTCTGGGATACGGTTTCAGTCTTGCGATGTTTATCGCCTCGTTATGTGGGATCGGCGCAGCCCGGGCCGGAGGCTATTTCTCAACGGCACCCTTCGTGGGAGCATTTCTCTCGGTTGTCTTGCTGAGAGATGCCGTTCACGCAACGCTGGTTCCCGCTGCGATCCTGATGGCCGTCGGGGGCCGGTGAGGCACACTCACGCTCATTTCCCGGATATCCATCACCGGCACCTGCACAACGTATAACCCCTCGCGTCTCCCGTCAGGACGCCCAAGGGGAAGGACTGCAGGCCGGGGAACGCTAAAGCATCCTGAAACGCACCAATCGGGTGCCTGCGGCTTCAGGCTGATATTTCTCAATACGGAGGAAAACCACATGAGTCGGGAATCCGACGAGATGTCCCGCCGGGATTTTCTGGCAAAGAGCGCCGCCGGTTTTGCGCTGGCATCGCTTCCGGCCTGGTTCGCCCGCGAAGCGCGCGCGGCCAGTACCGAGTCTGCCGCGGCGCGTCCCCGCCGAATCGCCAAGAACGACACCATCCAGATCGGGGTGATCGGTCCCGGCGGCAGCAAGAAGGGCTACCATATGGGTCTAAATGTCACCCGGCATCTGGCCAGCAAGGAAGGGGTAAAAGTGGTGGCCGCCTGCGACGTGGACGCCACCCACCTGAAAGAAGCCTGCGACGTGTTCGGCCCGGACTGCAAGGGCTACCGCGACTTCCGAGATCTGCTGGCGGATCGCAATGTTGATGCCGTTGTCATCGGCACGCCAGATCACTGGCACGCATACATTTGCATCGCGGCGATGAAGGCCGGCAAGGATGTTTACTGCGAGAAACCCCTCACGCTCACCATTGATGAAGGCAAGAAGTTAGTCAAAGTGTGGCGTGAGACGGGCCGCGTGTTCCAGACTGGCAGCCAGCAGCGCTCCGATGCGAAGTTCCGCCTGGCCTGCGAGCTTGTCCGGAACGGACGACTGGGCAGACTGAAGCTCGTTTCAACACACCTTCCGACCGGACCCAACGGAGGCCCCTTCGAGGTGCAGCGCGCGCCGAGCGACCTGGACTGGAACATGTGGCTGGGACCGGCGCGCTGGACACCCTACATCCCGGAGCGCTGCCATCGCGACTTCCGCTGGTGGATGGAGTACTCTGGCGGCATGCTGACCGACTGGGGCGCGCATCACAACGACATCGCTCAGTGGGCGCTGGGTATGGACCGCTTCGGCCCCGTGTCCGTCCACGGTTCCGGGAAATATCCCGCGGTTCTGGGACCGAGCTGCTTCAATACGTTTCCCGAGTTCGACCTGGAGTTCAAGTATCCCAACGGTGTGACACTGCGCTGCACGAATCAGGGAGAAAACGGCGTCAACTTCATCGGCGAGGAGGGCTCCATATTCGTTTCCCGGGGACAGATCAGGGCAAGCGATGAGAGGCTTCTGAATGACCCGCTTCCTGCGAATGCAGAAAGGCTGTATGTTTCGGACGATCACGGGCAGAACTTCCTAGACTGTATCCGCAGCCGGAAGCAGCCTATCTGCGATGCAGAGATCGGGCACCGGTCCGTGACGGTCTGTCATCTGGCCAACATCTGCTTGCGGTTGCACGGACGTGAGCTTCGCTGGGATCCAAAGAAAGAGGAGTTCGTGGACGACCCTGAGGCCAACGCCATGCTGGCCCGCCCTCAGCGCAAGCCCTGGATCGTCTGAGGTAGCAGGCAACGTCTGCCGGCCTTTGCGGGGCCCGGAGCATCTCTGCCGGGCCCCGCTTCCGTCTAATACTCAAAATGCGCACTTTATCTGCCATCCTCCTGACGCTATTACTATCTGCGCCATCCGCCCTGACAGCAACCACAGGGGCCGCTATCCCCCCGGGGCTCCCCCCGGTGCGCGTAGAGGCGGCAGGCAAGTTCTTGCTTGACTCAGGGGCCATTGGAGCTCAGGAGCTCAGCGGTCTGACGTGGGGGGGCCCTTCCAGCGAAGGCGAAGGTCTGCACACGTTCTACGCCGTCTCGGACACCCGTCCGGCAGTGTTCCGGTTGACCTTGCGGCTGGACGAGCTCACCGGAGCGGTGAAGGAAGCCCATGTGGTCGAGCGCATCGAGCTGGACCACGGTGCCGATTGTGAAGACATCGCTTTCGATGCTCGAGACGGAACTTTCTGGATCGCGGACGAGACAGGACCGTCCGTGCGCCAGTTCCGCCTCACGCGAAACGGTCCCTCACGGCGAGGAGAGATGATCCGCGAACTGGAGATCCCGCCGATCTTTCGCACTCGCCGCCCGAATCTCGGCTTCGAGGCCATCGCTGTGGATCCCGTCACAGGAGATCTCTGGACCGCCAACGAAGAGGCGCTTCCGCCGGACGGTGCCGCTTCCGGGCCCGACTCAGGGAGCACCGTGCGCCTGCTGAGGTTTGATGCAGAGCAGCGTCCCGCCGCGCAGTTTGCTTACGTCACGGAGACGGTCGGCACGCGCCCTCCGAAATCTCATCCGAGAGAGCGCAGCGGTCTAGTTGCCCTCGGTATTCTTCCGGGCAGCAGGCTCCTGGCACTGGAAAGAGCGCTGGACGTGCAGCGGCTGCTGATCGCTGACGTTCCCGTCTTCACCAGCCGCATCTTTCTGGTGGAAGCGATGGACGCGACCGATGTCAGCTCTCTGAGAGATGGACTGAAGGGTCGCGAGTTCACGCCTGTCCGCAAGACGCTGCTCTGGCACAAGAGGTTCGGCCTGGAAGGTCCCAACAACTTCGAGGGGATGGCCGTCGGGCCGCGCCTGGCCGACGGCAGCCTGAGCTTGCTTCTTATCTCCGACGACGAGAAGGGGATGCTGGAACAGAGCCTCTTCGCACTGCGCGTTTACCTGAACGACGTGCCGGCCTGCCAGGATGGCGAGACGGGAGAGTAAGAGTTATTCCGTGCTGGCCGTCTGTTCACCCGAAAGGGCTGCGTGCAGCGTGTGCCACGGAAGGACGGCGCATTTGATACGGGTAGGATAGTTCTTCACCTCGGAGAAAACCACAAGCCTGCCCATCTCTGAAGGGTCGCCCCCACCCTGGCCGGTGACCATGGCGCGGTAGCGCTCGAACAGCTTTTCCGCCTCGGAGACAGGCTTACCTTTCAGCAGAGAGGTCATCAGGGATGCGGCAGCCTTGGAAATGGCACACCCGGACCCTTCGAACGCGATATCCGAGATGATGCCATCGGTGACGGTGAGATACACCCAGTAATGATCCCCGCAAAGGGGATTATAGCCCTCCGCCTGATGCGTGGGGCTTTCCAGCTTTCCGAAGTTCCGCGGACTCTTGTTGTGGTCGAGAATGACCTCCTGATACAGCTCACGTAGATCCGCCATCAACCGAAAACCTCGACCACTTTCCACAGTCCCTTCACCAGCGCATCAACGTCCTCCGGCGTATTATACAGCGCGAAAGAGGCCCTCGCCGTTGCGGGAATGCCGAATCGCTGCATCACGGGCTGAGCGCAGTGGTGGCCGGTGCGGATGGCGATACCCTCGCTGTCCAGAATGGTGCCGATATCGTGGGGGTGCGCGCAGTCCATAACGAACGAGATAACCGCTGCCTTTTCCCGCGCGTTGCCGATGATCCGCAGGCCGGGTATCTCCAAGAGTCTTTCCGTGGCGTATTTCAGAAGCGCGTCCTCGTAAGGGGCGACCTTGCGCAGGTCCACGCTGCGGACGAAGTCCAGGGCGGGCGACAGGGCGATGGTCCCACCGATGTTAGGAGTGCCGGCCTCGAACTTGTAGGGCAGGTCATTGTAGACCGTTTTCTCGAAGGTGACAGACAGGATCATGTCGCCGCCGGTCTGGTAGGGCGGCATCCGCTCCAGCAGGGATTCACGGCCATAGAGAACGCCAATGCCAGTGGGGCCGAAAAGCTTATGTCCCGAGAAAACGAAGAAATCGCAGTCCAGGTCCTGGACATCCACCGGCACGTGCGCGACCGACTGCGCCCCGTCCACCAGCGCCACCGCGCCCACCGCGTGCGCCCTGCGGATGATCTCCTTTACCGGGTTTACAGTTCCCAAGGCGTTGGAAATGTGCACCACACTGACGATCTTCGTGCGATCGCTCAGGAGCTTCTCATACTCTTCCATCAGGAATTCGCCATCATTGTTGATGGGAACGACGCGCAGACTGGCTCCCGTCTGCTCGCACACCACCTGCCAGGGAACGATGTTTGCATGGTGCTCCATGGCGGAGATGATGATCTCATCCCCCTCCTTCAGAAACGCCCGGCCGTAGCTGTAGGCGACCAGGTTGATCCCCTCGGTTGCGCCGCGCACGAAAATGATCTCTCGATGGAATCTGGCATTCAGAAAAGTCTGGGCATTCACCCGGGCGTCCTCATAGTGGCGCGTTGCGAGTTCGCTCAGGAAGTGCACACCCCGGTGGATGTTGGAGTTGCAGCACCCGTAAAACTGGTTCAGACCGCACAGCACCGTGTTCGGCTTCTGCGTGGTGGCAGCATTGTCAAGATAGATCAACGGCTTTCCGCGCACGAACTGGTTCAGGATGGGAAACTCCTGACGTGTGCGGTAGACATCGAACCCCGTAGCCGGGAACTGCAAACCCTGTTCAACAGTGGACGGCGACATTTCTCAGCCCTCTGAAACAACCGACGCGTGCAGCGTGGCCATCTGCAGCCGGTCAAGGAACGCCCTCACAGGCTCCACGCGAATCTTCTCCACAATGTCGTTAGCGAAGCCGTAAGTCAACAGCTGACGCGCGGTATCTTCGCTCATCCCACGGCTGCGGAGGTAAAAGATCTCCTCGTCCCGCAGCTGGCCTACGGTCGCTCCGTGCGTGCATTTCACGTCATCCGCGAAGATCTCAAGCTGGGGCTTGGTGTTAACCGTCGCGAGAGGGGAGAGCATCAGGCTTCTGTTGGTCTGCTTTGCATCCGTCTTCTGGGCGCCAGGCCGAACGAAGATCTTGCCGTTGAATACGGAGCGCGCCCGGCCGTCCAGCACGGCCTTGTAAAGCTCGTGGCTCGCACAGTTGGGACTGGCGTGATCAATGGCAGTATGATTGTCCACGTGGCGATCACCATTCACGAGAGTCAGCCCGTTGAGCGTCGCCTCGCAATGCTCTCCGGCAAGCTGGACATTCAGATCGTTTCGCACAAGCAGACCACCCGCATTCACAGTTGTAAATGAGGCCCGGCTGCCCTGATCCAGCCGCGCCTCCACGTGCGACACATGGAATGCGGAAGGCGACTCCATCTGAAGTCTGTAGCAGTCTACCACGGCATCGCGCCCGGCAAATATCTCTGAGACTGTGTTCGTGAAATAGTCGCCGGACTCCACAGAGGCATAGGTCTCCACGAACGTGACCGCCGCACCCTCTTCCACGATGATCAGATTGCGAAGGTAGCTTCCAGCGCCCTCCTGAGTGGCAAGGAAGAGCAGATGCAACGGCGACTCGAGCTTCGCGCCGGCTGCTATGCGGATGAAGGCTCCCTCGCGGAGAGCCGCGCTGTTCTGGGCGGTGAATCCGCTGAACTCGGGGCGTGCAAGCTGCCCGAGGCACCGCTCGAAGCTACCGCATCCTCCGGCAAGCCCCTCCGCCAAACTGGCCACAACGAGCCCTGGCACAACCCCGGGCAGAGAAGAAAGCTCCCGGTCGAACCTGCCATCCACAAAGACGAGCCGCGGCCACTGCGGCGACTCATAAAGGAAGGGGGAAATCTCTTCCTCCGTGAGTTTCCTGCCCAGGCCGCTCGCGACGGGCAGGAAGACGCGACGCGCCAGCCCTGAAACGTCCGTGTATTTCCAGTCCTCATTCGAGCGTGTGGGGAAGCCCTTTTCCACAAGGGCGCGGCGCCCCATTTCCCGCAACTCCGCAACGACGGGAGCCACGGGGCCGGACGAGCGATGGAAGCTCTCCAGCCATTCCAGATGAGGGGACAGATCCTGCTTGACGCTTGAATCAGTTCCTGGCAATGTCGGATGACACCTTTCTTGACAGCACCCGGGCGGGCAGTCTCAGAGCCGCCCGGAGAACGCCTCCGAGATCTCAGAGGCTGCAGCCTCCTCCTTGATCCAGTCGTAGCCGCGCTCTTCCAGCTGAAGAGCAAGGTCCTTGTCGCCGGATTTCACAATCCGCCCCTGATACAGAACGTGAACGAAATCCGGGACGATGTAGTTGAGCAACCGCTGGTAGTGCGTTACCACCAGCATAGAGCGCTCTGGACTGCGCAGGCTGTTCACACCGTCAGCCACGATGCGCAGCGCATCAATGTCCAGCCCGGAGTCGGTCTCATCCAGAATGCCCAGGTCCGGCTCCAGCATCGCCATCTGGAAGATTTCATTGCGCTTCTTCTCGCCGCCTGAGAAGCCCTCGTTCACGTCCCGCTCGATAAGACTCTGGTCCAGCTGCACCAGCTTGCTCTTCTCGCGCACCAGGTCCAGGAACTCGAAGGAGTCAAGAGGCTCCAGACCCCGGTGCTTGCGGATCTCATTCACACCCGCCCGAAGGAAGGTCGCGTTGGTGACACCGGGAATCTCTATGGGGTACTGAAACGCCAAGAAGATGCCCTCCCTGGCACGCTCCTCCGGCTCCAATTCTAGCAGATCCATCCCTTTATAGATGACCTCGCCCCCGGTCACCATGAATGCCG
>CALCJH010000041.1 GCA_937967775.1 uncultured bacterium
CACCCCGTCCGGCCGCCCGACAGCCATCCAGCGCCATCCTCCGTCCCGCCGGACGTAAAGATCCAGCCCGCTGATGCCGGTATCCGCCATATGGTTCATCGTGAACGGCGCGGAGACAGTCCATCGGACGTGGATCTCGGACGAGTCGCTCACAAAGCGGACTGCCAGTCCGGCGCAATTGCCCGAAAGTTCCCAGACCTTGCCCGGCACCTTGCCCTCCGCGCGGTCCGGCAGCCGCCGGAACGGACGCGTTTCTCCCGGCCAGCCCTGACCCTCCAACCTGAGGCTGGTAGCATTCACCCAGCGTATCTCGGCGGGGCTCTCCACTGCGCACGTCCCCGTTGTCAACAGGATCGTCAGCATCGTAAACAGAACCCTCCAGGCCGTCATTGCCCCAGCTCCTGGCGCAATCCCTCCAGCCACTCGCGGATGGTCTGCGGCTCGCTGATGCGCTTCGCACCGTGGCTCTCCAGATCCGCGGCGAACTGCTGCAGGCGGACCCACAGCTCCCCTGCAGCTTTGGTCTCTCTACCCGATTCCCTCCACCGTTCGATGTCCTGCATCAGACGCACGTAGCGGATGGCCAGCCGGTCACGCTGGACGCGCCGCAGATACTCGGGCCGGAACCGCACCGCCGCCTCAGCCTCATCGAAGCATTCCTCTGCGGCCGAGAGCACCTCCGCGGTCAGGTAAGGCGCTGTGGGGGGATCGTAGATGCCCACGTGGATACTGTTCTTCTCCACGTTGTCGTGCATCAGGTCAATGTAACGGCGCATGGCGGGTGCGGCGGGGCCGTAGTAACCGTTGAGAAAGTCATCCACTAGGGCGTTCATATTCCGGCCGGCATTCCAGAGCATCTTGGCCATGACCCAGGCCCGCAGTTCGCACAGCTCTCCGTTGCCGCCTTCCTGATACATCCCCTGCAGGAAGAGACCTTTGACACCGTGGCGGGCATACATCGGGATATCCGCGGCCAGCTCACGCAAATTGGGAACCGGCTGCTGGTAGGACCGGAAGTTCACAACATAATGCCAGACGTAGAGATTGTCCGTGATGTCCGTCCAGCGCTTCAGCACGTCCACAAAGACGGCGTTCCGCTGGCATTGCTCGAAAGGATGGGCCACGCAGGCCTCGATGGGACACAACCGTACGCGGACGTTGGGCTCCGGCCGGACAGTGCGCGGGGGTTCCTTCGTATACTGATAGGCCAGGGTGTCTATCAGCCGGTCCGGGAAGCGCTTGCGGGTCTCGCGCGCGATGGCGTTGACGAACTCCAGCAGGGGGCCGGATTCCGAGCCTTCCCTCTTGACCACCGCCTGGCAGGACTCGCACTGACAGGGGTTCCCCCAGTCGTTCTGGGACACGGAGAAGATCTTCGCCTCTGGGTGGGCCTCCATCCATTGCAACACCCGCTCAGTGGCGATGCGCAGGACATCCGGGTTCGTCAGGCAGAGCTGCGAATGCTCCTTCAGACGCTTACCGTCCACCAGCGAGAAATACTCCGGGTGCTTGTCGTAGTATTCCCCGGGGGGGACTAGCATCTCGAAGCTGTGGACAAAGGGGAAGTAGGCGATCTTCCCGCCACGGGTCTCATCCAGCCGGGAATGGTTAGCGGTGGAGCGGTTGCGCGCCGCCCAGTCCGCATCGAATGCATCGAAGTAGAACGGATCCCGGTTCTCGAAGGAAGGGACCTCGCGCACCGAGAGTCCGGCCGGGATGCGTATCGTGGGCTTCTTCGGGATCACACTGACTGTGCTGGTATACCAGCGGCAGCCCAGGACGTCCTCCAGCAGACTGTAACAGGCGTACATCGAGCCCCGCTGCCTGCCGCCTGCGAGGATCAAGCGCTGCCCGCACACACGGATCAGGAATCCGTCATCGCCGAGTCCGCGGAACTCCGCGGCGCCGACCAGCGACTCCACCGTCCGTCCGCGTCCCACCAGAATGGCTTTCTCCGGCACGCGGCCGCCTTCCTGAAGGACCGGGAAGTCTGCGCCGGACATTTCTTTCAGGAACCGCGCCAGCTCCTGCGCCCCGTGCCTCTCCGAAGGGGAGGCATCGCGAGCGACGACGATGACGTAGTCCGTCCTGCCCCCGATAGCAAGCTCCAGACCAGCCGCTGCTGTTCCGCCCGCGACTCCCACCACGCTCATCAGCACACCTCCTGCCGCAACGATCGCGCAAAGCGCCGTTTTCATCACACCCGCCAGCCTCCTGTTCGCCGAACAACTGCCGCGATTATAACACTGCCGCGGAAAGACAGTTGCGAAAGGTACCACGCGAACGAACCCGGACGCCGGAGTTCCGCTAACTTGCCCCCGCAACTCATCGCCGACGCTGGTCGAGCCGTCCGGCGAAGCCGAACGAGTCGAAACCACACCCGGCAATACGTGGTCTCGGTACAACCAACTTTGGCTGCGCTACTCGACCAGCGTACTGGGTGTCGAGAGTCGAGCGTCCAGTGTTGAGCCCAGCAATTCACCCTCGCCCTGACTCTCCCATTCTCAGGGAGAGGGGATTCCGGCCGCTTGCCGGTAGGAGTGGAGCCAAGATGCAAGCCAGCTACCGGGTCGAGGGGAGGAAAACCCTCTCCCACATTTGCATTGCCCGTTCCCGCTGAAAAGACGGAAAAACCCCTATTGGCGGGGCTGGCGCCGGGATCCCTTGCGCTCCCCGCCTCAGACGCGAACAACCACGGGGGACGCAGGAACCGCGCAATGGCAACCAGGGGTACGCTGCTTGTCGGCTATGACGTCGAGAAGACCACGGAGTGCGCCGCCTTCCTGGAGCGGATGGCGGACATCCACGAGGAGATGAACGCTCCCTGTTCGGTCTTCGCGCTGGGGAGCTGTCTGCTGGCCGAGCCGGACG
>CALCJH010000042.1 GCA_937967775.1 uncultured bacterium
TGGAGCGGATCGCCGGGCCCGGGAGTGGGAGAGCCTTCCCGCGGACTGGACCGCGGCGGCGTACAGATCCACAGTGTCCGGATGCCGGGATTCGTCGCCCATCAGGAAGTTGTGTTTGGCAATCCGGGAGAGGTGCTCACCATCCGGCACGATTCTCTGGACCGCAAGAGCTTCATGCCGGGGGTCATTCTGGCCATCCGGCGGATCCGCGAGCAGCGCGGGCTGGTTTTCGGGCTGGAAGCGTTTCTTTTCGACTAAACTGTTCTGAACGCGCGGCGCTCCATCAGGGCGGACGCCGCAATTCCCATATCGAACGGAGCAACATCAAGATGGAAGGCTACAACGTTGTCGTGGTGGGCGCCGGTCTGGTTGGCGAGCAGATGGTGCACGTGCTGAAGAAGCGCAACTTCCCCGCGAAGAGCATTACCGTGCTGGCGCGCAGCGAGCGCACACAGGTGATAGATGGGGAGGAGTATCACGTGCGGCCCACCACCGCGGATGCCTTCGACGGGATGGACATCGCTTTCTTCGCCGGGTCGGAGGGGGAGAAGGGCGCCAGTCAGACGTTCGGCTGGGAAGCTGTGAAACGGGGCTGTTTTGTGGTGGACAACGGCGATGACTTCCGCATGGACGACCGCGTCCCGCTGGTGGTCCCGGAGGCCAACGCCGATGCCATCGCCGGTCATCAGGGTTTCGTCGCGAACCCCAATTGCAGCACCATCCAGATGGTGGCGGCGCTTGCTCCGCTGAACAGAAAAGCCCGGATGAAGCGGATCGTGGTGTCCACATACCAGAGCGTCTCGGGCAGCGGTCAGGCTGCAGTGCGCGAGCTGGAGGAGCAGGTGCGTGCCTACGCTGCGGGCGAGCCGCTGAAGGTGGAGCAGTATCCGTATCAGATCTTTATGAACCTCATCCCGCAGATCAGCAGCCTGAAGGACGAGTTCCCGGGCTACTACGGCGAAGAGATCAAGATGATCAAGGAGACGCGCAAGATCTTCGGGATGCCGGACCTGAAAGTCTCCGCCACCTGTGTGCGCGTGCCCGTGCGCCGCGGGCATAGCGAGGCCATCAACGTGGAGTTCGAGTCGCCCATCTCCCCTGAGGAGGCTCGCGAGCTTCTGGCGGCTCAGGATGGGATCGTCGTCATAGATGACCCGGCGGCCGGCAAGTATCCGATGCCGCTGGACGTGGAGGGGCGCGACGAGACGTTCGTCGGGCGTATCCGGCAGGATCCGGGCAACCCGAACGCGCTGGATCTGTGGGTGGTGGCCGACAACATCCGCAAGGGAGCGGCCACGAACGCGGTCCAGATCGCGGAGATTGCGGTCGAGAGGGGGTGGCTGAAACGATGAATCCGCAGTTCGGTCGTGTTTTGACGGCAATGGTAACGCCGTTCCGGTCGGATCTCTCCATGGACTACGAGAGGGCCGGAGAGTTGGCGCGGGCTATCATCGAGTCCGGTTCGGACGGCGTTGTGGTGGCGGGTACGACGGGCGAGTCGCCCACGATCACTATGCAGGAACAGGCTCGGCTTTTCCGTGCCGTGCGCGAGGCTGTGGGCGACAGGGGCACAGTCATCGGCGGGGCGGGAGCAAACTCCACGGCGGAGTGTCTGGAGCTCTGCCATTATGCCGAGGAGGCCGGCTGCGACGCCGTTCTGCTGGTTGCTCCTTACTACAACCGGCCCTCGCAGGAGGGACTGTTCCAGCATTTCTGGCACGTGGCGGAGAACACCCGGCTGCCCATCATCCTCTACAACATCCCGGGCCGCTGCGCGGTGAACATGGAACCGGCCACCACAGCCCGGCTGGCCCGGCATGAGCGGATCGTGGGCATCAAGGAAGCCTGCGGCAACCTGGACCAGGTGACGGATGTCATCTCGCGCGTGCCTGAGGACTTTGCGGTCTACAGCGGCGATGACAGCATCACGCTGCCGATGATGGCCGTTGGCGCGGTGGGAGTGGTCAGCGTGGCGGGGCACCTGATCAGCCGCCAGATCCAGCAGATGGTCCGCGATTTCCTGGAAGGCCGCGTCGCAGAGGCCGCCCGGCGGAACAGGAGCCTGTTTCCATTTTTCAAGTCCCTGTTCATCACCACGAACCCCGTTCCCGTGAAGGCGGCGCTGCGGCTGGCCGGATGGGACTGCGGTGGGGTGCGGCTTCCCCTGGTGGACGCCACCGACGCCGAGGTGCAGCGGATCCGGGAGGCGATGGATGCGCTGGAAGAGGGAGTGGATCTGCCCCGCAGGGTATAGAGGCTGCGGGCAGCCGAGTGGGATCTTGCCGTAATGCGGGCCCGGCCGCGCTCTCCGCACCGTTGGCGGGAAGCGGCCGGGCTTTCTGATGAGGGTGGGGGAAACGGAGGCGTGGCAGACGGCAGCAAGGAGATGAAGTGAGCGACAAACTGACAATGATACCCCTGGGCGGGGTGGGCGAGATCGGCAAGAACATGACCGCGCTGATGTACGATGGTCGCATCATCGTGATGGATGCCGGTCTTAAGTTCCCCGACGAAGAGATGTACGGGGTGGATATCGTCATCCCGGACTTCTCCTGGCTGGTCGAAAACGCCGATCGGTTGGAAGGCGTGTTTCTGACCCACGGGCACGAGGATCACATCGGATCGCTGCCCTATCTGCTGAAGCGGCTCCGGGTGCCGGTGTGGGGAACGCGCCTGACGCTGGGACTGGTCCGGCCCAAGCTGGACGAGCACGGTGTGGAAGATGCCGTTCTCAACGAGGTGCGGGCCGGAGATCGCGTCCCGGCCGGGCCATTCGAGGTGGAATTCATTGCCGTCTCTCATTCCATCCCGGATTCCTGCGCGCTGGCGGTCCACACTCCGGCCGGGGTGTTCCTGCACACCAGCGATTTCAAGTTCGACCCCACCCCCGTGGATGGCAGACACACGGACGTGCACCGGCTAGCGGAGCTGGGCCGAAGCGGTGTGCTGGCGCTGATGAGCGACTGCACTAACGTGGAGCGTCCCGGATTCTGCCGGAGCGAGCGGATGCTGAGCGACACATTCGACCGCATCTTCTCTCGCTGCAACGGGCGAATCATTGTGGCGTGCTTTGCGTCCAACATCCATCGCATCCAGCAGGTGGCCGACACCAGCATCAAATACAACCGCCAGATGGCCGTCATCGGACGCAGCATGGAGCAGAACGTGGCTACGGCGCGGTCGCTGGGATATCTGCAGGTGCCGGACTGGGCGCTGCTGGACATCCGGCAGATCGAAAACCGGGAACCGTATCAGGTGACCATCATGACAACCGGCAGTCAGGGAGAGCCGCTGTCGGTGCTGTCCCGGCTGGCGATGGATGACCATAAAAAGATCCGCATCCAGGAGGGCGACACGGTCATCATCTCGGCGCGCCCCATTCCGGGCAACGAGAATCTCGTGCAGCGGGTCATCAATAATCTGTTCAAGCGCGGAGCGCAGGTCATTTACGACGAGGTGGAGCCGGTGCACGTTTCCGGCCACGCACACAGAGAAGAACTCCGCCTGATGGTGAACCTGACCCGCCCGAAGTATGTGGTGCCCATCCATGGCGAGTACCGGCATCTGGTGAAGTATACGGAGCTGCTTCGCGACAGCGGCTATCGCCCCTCGGACATCATTCCCGCCGAGATCGGGGACATAGTGGAGTTCACGCCGGAGGCTGCGCGCATCGCCGGGAAGCTGGAATCCTGCGGAAGCGTGATGGTGGATGGTCTGGGCGTGGGCGACGTGGGAGATGTGGCTCTCAGGGACAGGAGCCATCTGGCCTCCGACGGGGTGCTGGTGGTGGTGGCCTCGGTGGACCGTAAGACAGGCGAGCTGCTGGCAGGCCCGGATCTGCTTTCGCGGGGCTTTATGGACAACGAGGAGGCATTCCTGGCCGAGGCGCGAGAGGTGGTGCGGGAGATCATCCTGGCCCTGCCGCCGGACAGCGCAAGCGACCGCTCCATTGCGGGGCAGGACGTGCGAAGCGGCCTGGCGAAGTTCGTCAACTCCCGCACTCGCCGCCGTCCGGTGATCATCCCGGTGATCATGGAGGTGTGATGGGTCGGAGCGGGAGGCTGTGAACCGGCCTCACGCTGTGGAATGATGAATCTGGCCGGTCGGGGGAGATCGGCGCGCGCCGCCGAGCCTGCCGGACGTTGACGCTTCCTCGAAGACTGCGGTAAGATATGATGTTCCACGACCGGTCTGCGGGAGGCAGGACCCCGGCGAGCATTTCCCGGGGACGGTCCGGTGCGCGCCAAGCGCGCCGCGGGAGTTTCGCGGGGGTGTAGCTCAGACGGTTAGAGCGCTGCCCTGTCAAGGCAGAGGCCGCGGGTTCAAGTCCCGTCATCCCCGTTTCCGACGCTATTCCCTCCGGCTGCAGGAATGCCTGATGACGCCCGGGCGAGGGCGTGGGTATGTGGCAAAGCCGGGAGATCCGCGCCGAGGTAGCTCAGTTGGTAGAGCAGCGGACTGAAAATCCGCGTGTCGCCAGTTCGATTCTGGCCCTCGGCATGTTTTGCTCCCGGATTGAGGCCGGAGGGCGCTTGCCGGCGTAGCTCAGCTGGTAGAGCAGCGCATTCGTAATGCGCGGGTCGGGGGTTCGAGTCCCTTCGCCGGCTTCCCCTTCTCATTCCCATTTTCCGCTCCTTATCCCCTTGACATACCGCACGAGGGCCGCTATGCTGGGGTTGCCCGGCGCCGCTGAGTGCGGATGTCCGGGCTGGCAGGGAAGACAGGGTGGAGCTTCCCCGCTGCGCATCCGGCAGATGTGCGCACGTGCCGGCGACCCGTCTGCAGAAAGCCGGGCGTCCGTAGTCCGCTTGTCCTGGGACAACACGCTTGCTTCTCCCTGATGCTCCTGATCCAGAAAGGGTCTGTGCGAGTCAGATGCGCGTGCCGGTGCGCAAGACTATCACGCTTGTCTCGCGATTTCTGCAGTGCTGCGTCGTGGCTGCGGTTCTGCCGTCGCTCGCCGGCGCCTCTCAGGTCCGGTTCGACGACGCCGCTTTCCAGAACCCGGACTGGGACCTGACCACCGTCGCGGCCGGATCGGGAGGGTTCGCCTTCAGTCTCAGGGAGCAGATGCCCGGCCGCACCGAGACTTACCGTGGCGTCACGCTGGTGCTCAATCCCGGGCCGTCCGCCATCTGCGTGGTCCACTTCAGGCGCGGGGCGGTGGTAGACCCGAAAACTGCCGGGGCGATCGGCTCGATTTCGTTTCGCTTGACCGTCCGGGATTCGTTCGGACAGATGGGTCCCAGCCGTTTCGGACCAGCCATCCGGCAAAACGGGCGGATTTTCGTGGCGGGCCCGTGCCCCTGGTTCTCCGCATCCACCACGTCCTGGACACGGGTGGCGATGTCCTCCCTCAGGGCGTTCGATTTTCTCGAGGTCTCTCCTCAGGGCGCTCTTCTGAGCCGCTCCGCTCGTCCGGATTTCTCGCCTCATGCGCCTCCGATGCAGCTGGGATTTGCCTGGTGGGCGGTCAACTCCGGCGCACACACTGTGCTCACGGGAGGGTCCGTGCATCAGTGGTCGGTCACGGTCCACACGGCACGCCCCGTGGCGCTGCGCGACCTAAAGAGCAAGCCGGACGGCGAAGATGTCAGTGTGGGTCACGGCGTCATCAGTGCGGCGTTTCCGGACGTGTTCTATCTCTGTTCTCCGCATC
>CALCJH010000043.1 GCA_937967775.1 uncultured bacterium
CGGGCCGGTTCGTGTAGACCAGATACTCGTTCTCCGGAGCCACTCTCCCCAGTGCAGCCAGCAGCTCCGTGGTGTGCCGCGCAATTCCGCCAATGGCTCCGATGGGCCGCCCGAAATAACCGACCTTCACGGCGCTCCTCCAGCAGTCTCGCGATGCGACTTCCGCCCGAGGTGACCTTCTTCCAGCGTCCGCTCATACACTGCTACGGTCGCAGCACATATGCGTCGCCAGTCGAAAGCCCGTCCCAGTTCTCGCGCTCCCGCTGTAACCTGTTCCCGAAGCGTAGCGTCCTCCAGCACGGCACGAAGATACTGTGCGAGTTCCTGATGGTTACCCGGCCGGGCCAACATCATATTGACGCCGTGCCGGAACTCCCGCGGAGTTGCACGAGACCGTGTCGTCACCACCGGACGCCCGTGGGTCAGCGCCGCCAAAAGCGAGCCCCGGCGCATCGTCGCCCCGTCTTCGAAAGGCAGCACAACCACATCCGAAGCAAGAAGCAGAGACGATGCTTCCCTACCCTCCCGGTAACCAGCCCAGAAGACATCGGAAGCGATACCAAGTCCCTCCATGAGATCTTGGAGTGATTTCCGGTAAGACACCTCAGGGTCCGGGCAGACAACGGTCACGCTCAAGGAACGGGCGCGCATCGCAGCAGCGCAAGCACGCAACAGCGTTTCTACTCCCTTTCCGGGCCGCACGAACCCGAAGAAAAGCGCAACATCGTTTCCGGCAGGCACTCCAAGGGAATGCAACATCTCTTTTCCGTGCTCGCGGGTGCCTGTAAGCGGAATGTTGCTGCCGATGGGAATGAGATCAAGCCGCTCCTGAGTCATCCAACGGCCAATCAGCTCCCGGTCCTGGGCGTTCGTGACGATGACCCTTCGAGAGAATCCCACATTCAGGAGCTGCTTGAGACGCCCGCCCCACGGGGCCATACAATACTCATGCAGCGTGGTGATGACAGGAACACCGCGTCGCGACATCAGCGCCGGAAGCACATGGATTCCCCAGTGCCCGTGATAGCGATACGCGGGAAACTGGATATGGACAATGTCCGGCTCGCGCTCCGCAAGATTCCTCGCCAGAGCAAATGCAGACCGCACCCCCCAGTCTTTCGCTAGACAGTCCGCCGGCACAGCGGGGTCTGCGTGCGCATCCAGCCCGCATGTGGTCACCACCCGGGCATCCACTCCCAGATCGCGGAGTCCTGCGCACAGGCGGCGTGTGTAATCCGCCACACCGCAGCGGTCCGGCGGATACGTCCCGCAGACAATGTCTACCCGCAGACTCACCGGGGCGCATCTCCAGCCAGCGTCAGCGCCGCGTCGGCCAACTCCTCGGGAGTGGCATCCTCCAACGTGAACAGACGCCTGCGAGGCGGAGGTGTCCAGGGAGCCCAGACCCGAGGGTCACCCATCACAAACACCGCTGCGACAGGAGCGCCCATCGCAGCCGCCAGATGCATCGGACCGCTGTCATTACCGGCGAAAACGGCGCATCGGGAGAGTATCGCCGCCAGAACCGGCACCGTCGTTTTCCCTGCCAGGCTGGCAGCTGCCTTGGGCTTCTTCATGGCTCTAAGCACGGTCTCGACGCGCTGAGTCTCCTCCCCTGTTCCGATCAACACCACTCGCAGCCCTCCCTCCACCAACCGGTCGCAGACATCCGAAAAGTGCTCTGCATCCCACGTGCGGTCGCCAGAACTAGCGCCGGGATGCACGCAAGCAAACGGGGTTCCCTGCAGACCCTCCTCGCGAAGCAGCTCCGCCGCCTGCGCGCTGGCAGTCTCGCCCGGACGGAGCTCGAATTCGGCCGCCGCGGTATCCCCGCCGGCAAGCGCGGCAAGCTGCAGGTTCACCGGGACTTCATGTTCGCCGTCCCCCTGCTCCAGCACATGTGTCAACAGAAAAGGAAAGCGCTCCCGATACTCTGCGCCGGCGTGCCGCACCTTCCCGAACCCCGCCCGGAGCGGAATGCCCGCCAGCCACGCCTTCAACGCCATGCCGGTTTCCTGCGTGGACAGAAACACGGCATCGTAACGCCCGCCGCGCAACTTCATTACTTCGCGCAGTTTGGCCCGGACACCGGTGGGGGCAGGCCACTGTGTCCGCACGATGCGATCCACAGAAGGACACATCTGGAAGACCGCTTCCCCGACCGCTGTTCCGGCCAGAATGTGGATTTCGGCATCCGGCAATGCCTGCCGGAAAGCCCGCGCCACAGGGATGAACAACACGCAGTCGCCCAGCTTCTGAATGCGCGTCAGCAAGACGCGTCCGAAAGCTCTCTTCGCCCCATTCATCTTCCCACCAGAGTATGATAAAGCCGTGTCACATCCCTGGCTTCCTGACCGCAGAACCGGAAAACCACGTCCTGCCTCGCCGCCGCCGAGATACTGGCCCGCAGCGCGACGTTTTCCAGGAGCCTCAAAATGGCATCCGCGATCTGGTCCGGCTGCTCTACCTCCACAAGCAGGCCGGTCTCACCGTCCCGGATGATCTCCTCAGGACCGCCCGAGCGGGTGGCCACCACCGGTATCCCGCAGGCCATCGCTTCCACCACAACCAGCCCGAACGGTTCGCTTCGGGAGGCGAGCACGCACACGTCCATCGTCTTATAGACGGATGCCACGTTCTCCACGAATCCTGTGAAGTGCACCCGCCCTTGTAGTCCCAGAGCAAGGATCTCCGAATCCAGACTCGCGGGATAGTCCCGGTCGTGCGTGAAAAGCGGACTTCCGACCACCAGGAAACGAGCCCGCGGACAGCGCTCTTTCAGTATGCCCGCAGCCCGGATGAAATCCAGCTGCCCCTTGTCAGGCGAAATGCGGCTGGCGATGCCGATGACGAAGCAGTTCTCCCACCCCAGGGCGGGCCGCAGCGCCCGGTCCGGCGGGGCCGCATCGAGCTGCGTCAAATCCACGTCGTTATAGATCACATTCACCGGCAGCCCCGGCAGGAGTGCCTCCAGACGATCCGCAACGCACCGGGTGATGGCGATGATGGCGTTGCACATCCGAAAAGCCGACGCCCTCGCAGGGTCCAGATAGTCATACAGGTCGCGGCAGTGATAGATAACCGGAAACCCGGCAGATTTGACGGCAGGAATCACCAGCTCCGGCGCCCAGAACGAGTTCACATGCACCAGGTCGGGCTTCTGGCCGCGCAGCCAGCGCGCAATAGCCCTCTGTGATCTCCAGAAACCCAGAGGCCGGCGTCGCCTGCGGGTCTCCATCGGCACGTAGGACACCGGAACCCCCTGGAACTCCAGCTTCTCGGCAAGAGGGCCGTGGCCCGGCAACAGGGCAAGGGGCTCCACCTCCCTGCGGTCGAGCCCCCTGATCAGAGTCGCCAGAGAAATTTCGGCCCCTCCGGGCTCGCTGGTGGCAGAGATATAGGCAACCCGCAGCGGTATGTGACGGTCCGGCTGTCCGGTCATCGCAGGGATTCCTCCGGCCGCCGCGGCCGCGACAGGTAATCTATAAGTACCCGGTCAGATAGCTGGGGGGGAGCTTCCGGCTTTGCAGCCTTCCGCAGCAGGCAAGCAGCATCCCGCTCCGCACGCGCCACTGTGGTGTCGCCTCTGAGAAACCCCTTGATCTTAATCAGCGTGAGCCAGAACCTGTGCTGCAGAAGGATACCCCGGTCCCGGATATTCCTGCGCAGGAAAAGGATCCGGTTGCGCCACAGAATCCGCCTGACGGTATCCTCGCTGCTGGAGCGTTCCACCGTAAGATGAGGATGGCGGTGCCACGCGCGGGCATCAGGGCAGTGCACACTCCGCCACCCTCGCCGCCAGGCCCGCCAGCACAGATCCACGTCCTCCCAGTTGAACGGCGCAAATGCAGGGTCGAATCCCCCCAGATCCAAGAAAAGATCCCGCCGCACCATCATCGCACCGCCGGTGGCAAACGCAACATTCACCGGCAGGTCCCCCCACACCCCTGGCCGCTCCGCATCCGGAAAGACCGTATGAAACATTCCGCGAGAGAAGACCAGGGATGTCACCCCCCCGCTCCCTGCGTCGTCGCTTTCCATCAACCGGAAGGCCACCGCGAAGACGTCGTCCTGCTTGAACATACGGCATGCGGCGGCGAGGGCGTCCGGGTGAAGCTCCATGTCTGTCATGCAGACTGCCACCACTGCGGCATCCAGATCCCGCACTCCCTGGTTCACCGCCTCGCCGAAGCCGCCGTTACACGGACGGATGACTAGACGCACAACCGGGAAGCGCTCGCGGAGCAGGTCCACGCTACTGTCCGTGCTGGCATCGTCCACCACCACGATCTCCCCCCCGCCAGCC
The DNA here is from genome assembly GCA_937967775.1 of uncultured bacterium. Lineage (GTDB taxonomy): Bacteria > Armatimonadota > UBA5829 > DSUL01 > DSUL01 > CALCJH01. The sequence continues at coordinate 4,307 of CALCJH010000043.1, forward strand.
CGCTCCAGAGAATGCAAGACCGTCGGAAGATACTGCGGAAGCAGATCCTGTCCGTTATAGTTCGGGACCACCACCCCGAGGCGGTGACTCACGCAGCCTGCCTCCTGTCCAGCGTGGCGATGAGCAATCCAATGCGCTCTTCGAAACGGACCTCCGTCAGGCTGTACGCAGCCTCACAGGCCGCGCGGCTGTAGGATGCGAGCAGATCCGGACTTCCGGCCAGCGCCAGCGTCCTGCCGACCATCTCCGCCTCGCTCTTGCAGATAAACCCGCTCCCGCACGTTCGCACCAGTTCTCGCACTGCGGGACCTGCGTCAACCACCGGAACCGCTCCGGAGAGCATGGCACCCGCCAGCGCTGAAACACAGGCGGCCCAGTGGGACTCGCACGCTCCGCAGTCCTGACCTCCTGAACACCGGAACCAGACGATGCCGCCACAACCGGTGACAGCATCTCCCCCGGCGGCGCTATCCGCATCGGCAGAAGTGCCTTCCTGCGAATCCCGGAAATGCCACCCGCTCAGCCCTGCATTACAGGCGTCCCGGAACAGCTCCGCCATTCTTGCCAGGCACCTGCTGCGTCTTTCGCCTTTGTCTCCGCACAGCGCCAGGATCTCCCCTCCTGCAAAGGCGGGGGTAGATGGCGAGGCTGGAATAAGCAGAAGCGGCAGAGGCAGCTCCTCCGGTTCCACCTTCCAGCGGCGGCGCACTTCATCCGCCACACATTCCAGCGGGGTGAATATGCGCTGCCAGCTCTCCAGACGACGCTGCTTCTCACGGTCAGAGACCCGGAGACCACAACCCTCGACATCGGTCAGGATCTCCGCCTCTCCCCGGTCCACCCGGGGGACGATCAGCCAGCCGCGGACGGCCGGGCAGTATGGCGGGATGCGCTCGCTCCAGCATACCAGAAGGTCGCTCCCCCGCGCGAAGGAAAGGCTCAACCGGCCTGACAAGAACCTCGCGGCTCGTTGGGACAGGGATGCAGCCAGGTTGGACAGAAACGCTGCGAATCCTCCAACACCCGTAGACGAGCACCAGCGAAGGTCTCGCCCGCAGATGGCTCCGATCGCCAGGGGGTCTGGAGGCCGGATTCCGGCCAGCTGAACACGCCAGCCGGCACGCAGAAGTTGCCACGCCACCAATCCCAGCGTGCGGCAAACCAGCTCGTCTGCCCAGCACTCCGCGTAGATTGAGGCTCGGGGACCCACCGCCTCCTTTCGGTCCGGCATCCCTCTCAGGAGTTCCCGTCCGGCAGCGCCGCCGGCTCCTGTTTCGGACCGGGAAGTTTGCCCCGGCCATCCATCCTCGGATAGTAGCGGGCGGAGTAGCGATAGCTGTCCACGTCCGCAGACTGCACACGGTTGAGCACCGTTCCCACGATGACGGCCTGCACGTTGGCTAGCTGCGTGCGCGCCCGGAAGTGCGCCGACTCCAGACGCGACCCCGCACCCACTACCACAATCATAGAATCAGCAATGGATCCCAGCTCCATCGCGTCGCTGAATGCGACGGCCGGAGGAGTGTCTATGACCACGTAATCCGCCTCCGCCTCCAGTTGCTCCAGCAGCTCCTTCATCCGGGGCCCCGTCAGCAGGCGGGCCGGATTGTCAGGGATACTTCCTGCAGAGATCAGCACCAGGTTCTCCACGCTGGTGGGGAACAGGATATCCGCTAGGGACGCTTCACCCGCAAGATAGTTCGAAAGGCCGGGCTCCTTACGCACCCCAAAGGCACGATGGAGAGAAGGATTGCGCATATCAGCATCTATAAGCACAACCCGCTTATGGCCCTCGGCAAGGGATGCGGCGAAGTTTGCGGCCGTCGTCGTTTTCCCTTCACCCGG
>CALCJH010000044.1 GCA_937967775.1 uncultured bacterium
GTAGGCGAGTTCGTTCAGATCGAAGAAGCTGAGGCAGATGATGTAATCCTCAGGATGTTTGCGAATGTCGGCGGGACCCACCGTGCGGCCGTCAAGGTTCCCGTTCTCCCAGAGTACTTTCTGCCACGAAGGGTTCGTTCCGGAAATCTCCCGGTAGATCACAATGATAGGATCATTCAGAGAGGGAACCTTCTGATGACTGTTCGCCGCTTTCTGCATTGTATGCAGCAGATAGACGTCTTTGGGAAGGATGGCAAGCCTGCGGCCGGTCTCCCGGGCAACCTCCAGGAACGATAGCAACCTTTCCACGTTGCGCGGACCGAAATCCGCGAAAACGAGGCCGGAACACCCCTTCACACGGTCCAGAGAAGCATCCCTCACATCTTGTTCGGTGTGCCGCTGAGAAGAGTTGATGCGTGTCCCTTCCATAATGAGCGCGACCGGTTCCAATGCGGCCGCCCCCTTCGCGAAGTCCTCGGTGAGGTCTCCGGCGCTGCCGTGGGTTCTGAGATCGCCCGTGTAAACCACCCATCCGGCATCCGTCTCGACGGCCCAGGCGGTGGCCCCGTAAAGCGAATGGTCCACGGGCCAACTCTTGACAGGACACCCGGCCACATCTTTCACGGTGCTAAGCTCCCGGGGAATGTGGCCTCTCTCACCCGGACGCCCCCCCCAGAACGTCTCCAACTCTTTCGACGGCAAGGAGGTCACGGCATAAGGCCGCGAAAGAGAGGGTTGCTTTGAATGGTGGGGAGTCGCCAGGCCCCTGCCGTTCTCGCTGTCCTGGCGCGGCACGTAGTAGCAGTACTCGGCCGGAACGCTGCCACCTGCTGTGTCCTGCAACGCATGGGCGATGGCAAGAGTCATGGGTGAGCAGAAGATCGGGATATCCTCCCGCACATAGTTCAAGAGTCCCATGTGGTCCACATGCGCGTGCGACAGCAGTATCGCGTTGATCTCTCCCAGATCCTCCCAATCCTTCGAGCATTCGCGGTAGGGATCGGCACACCGGGAGACAAGATCGCCGCGGTACAGCCCCCGGAAAGGCGGCAGGATGCCCATTTCGATAGGCTCAAACAATCCGGCGACGCTTTTTGGCTGCAAGAACTCCTGATAGAACCGGCTCTGAATGCCGAAGTTCAGCCCGAAATCGAGAAACAGGCGTGTCTCGCCTGTCTTCAGCAGGATCTTGTTGCCGCCGATGCACCCCACCCCATCGTAACAGATCAGTTCTGCCATCTGGTTCGTCTCCATCTGGAAACGCTACCCGACCACCGGGGAGCGCCACCCGGATATTTATGCCCATAATAGGCCCGGGGGCTGACAGTCTCTGGCAGGCCAGCCCATCTTCCGTGTGATTTTTCCTTTTTCGGTTGCATCTCGCCTCCTGGGAGCGTGTGTCGGCCCGCCAGCTTGCCGCACGGGCGCCGGAAGGATAACATCCGTTGCCGGGAAAGACTCACGGGGAGAGACTTCAGTATGGGCTCTAGCGGATTCGGACTGGGTTTCATCGGGTGCGGAGGATACAGCCGCCAGCTGGCGCAGGCGGCGATGCGAAGTGAAGAGCTGCGCATCGCAGCGTGCTATGATCCGGTGCCTGAGGCGGCGGAGCGTTTCTCGGCCGATTTTTCCACGGTCCGGTGCGGCTCGGTCGAGGAGCTGGCCGCAATGAATGCGGTGGACGGCGTGGTCATCGTGAGTCCGAACAATGCACACCGTCCGAACGCCGAGGCGGCGGCCGCTGCGGGAAAGCATGTCTTTGTGGACAAGCCCATCGCGAACACAATCGCCGACGCCCGGGCGATCATCGCAGCCTGCCGGGCCGCCGGGGTCACGCTTGCTGTGGGTCACAACGGCCGTCGCATGCCGGGCCACCGCAAGATGAAGCGGATGATCGAGGAAGGCGCGGTTGGACGGCCGGTCACGGTGGAGGCCAACTTCTCGCACTCGGGAGGACTCGGACTCACGCCAGCCCAGTGGAGGTTCTACCGTGACGAGTGCCCCGGCCTGCCATTGATGCAGCTGGGGATCCATTTCGCTGACACTGCGCAGTATCTGCTGGGAGACGTGGAGGAGGTCTGTTCATTTATGTCCCGCATCGCGACACCCGCAGAAGGCGAAGATGCGACCGTGAGCATCCTGCGATTCGTGGGTGGAGTTCCCGGCTATCTTGGCTCCAACTACGCATCTCCCTCCGTCTACTACATCAACATTTACGGCACGGAAGGCAACCTGTATTGTGAGGGAGGCGCACAGCTTCAGTACCGCCCTAAGACCTCGCACGAACGGCAGGATGTCCCGATTGAGCCGGTGGATACTCAGCGCGAGGAGCTGGAGGAGTTCGCGCGGGCAGCCCGAGGAGAGGGAGCGCCGGAGGTGGACGGCGAAGCAGGTCTGAAAGCGCTCGCGGTGGTGCGCGCAGCCCTGGCCTCCCACGAACGCAGGCAGGCGGTCCGTATCGCGGAGGTGCTGGAAAAGGAGCTCTAGCAGGCCCCTTCTTCCAGCGTCAACGCGGCGCGCATCGCCGGAGTGGTACTCTCTGACTCACCGGTCAGGAGTGACTGCTGGTGGGCAAGCCGCCTGCACTCTAGCGCAGCGAGCCTGCTGTTCATTGGGCGAGGCGCATCTCCCGCCAGCGCGGCAAAGTTGCCAGAATAGATGGCGGCGAGTGTGTCCTCCGGCAGGTCCAGCCCGTGAATGACGCCGTCTTCCGGCGGCCCCAGCAGAAAGTCGGTCCCGGGCGGCAGGCGGAACTCTTCCCCGGACTCCAGAAAGCGCCGGATGACCTGCGCCCTCAACCCTCCTTCCTTCACGGTCATCGAGCTGTAGCAATCCGTACCGTAGATGATGCGCCGGAAGTAGCGCAGGAAGAAATCCCGGGAGGCCGCCGGATCGCGCGACAGGTTGTACAGCAGTTCGACACCCGGCCCCAGGTCAAGGTAGATGCCAGAAAAGCGATCCAGCAGCGCGGAGGCACGGGGCAGATCGGCTGACAGGAAGAGAAAGTGAGGGAAGATCACTCTCAGCCCGGGGTGCCGTTCCAGCACGGCGAACGCTTCGGCGTAGAGCTGCTCTTTCGCGGGGAAACTGGAATCGTAGCCCCACCCTTTCTCGGCGGCCCAGCGGGGAGTGCATGCAGGATCCCAGAACTCCTCCGGATCCGCCACGTGCCACAACAGGGGAATCTGCGCCTCTTCTGCGCGCGCGAAGAACGGCCGGAAGTATTCCCCGTCCAATGGGAGACCCAGTTTGAGCCAGTAGTTGGGCTTGGACTCCAGCAGCTTGACGCCGTCCGATCCGGCCGCGATGAGAATGTCCACCTGCCTGTCCAGCGGCGGCGCATCCACCCGCCCGCCCGAGAACAAGGCGGAATGGTCTAGCCCGGCGAATACATAAAACCGTCCGGGGCGGGAGGCCTTCGCCGCCCACGCTTCCGGGTTCGCGTTGACGCGCTTGCCGTCGAAGATGCAGACGATGTTCATGCTCCGGGCCCGGCCCGCCTCCCGGATGGCATCCAGATGCCCGGCATGGTCCAGCTCGTAAAGGTGGGCGTGGCCGTCTATAACGGGGCCATTATAGGTCAAGGTTTGCTATTCCCCTCGCGCCCGGCGCCCGCCAGCGCCGGGAATGATCCGGCGGTACACTTCCAGCGTGGCATCGACCATCCCTGCAGCCGTGTAACGATTGCGCGCCGTCGCCGCCGCGGCGGCGGCCAGGCGGGCACGCAGCCTCGCGTCCTCCGCCAGCAAGACAATGGCTTCCGCGAGCGCTGCAGGATCCTCCGGCGGGACCACCAGGCCGGTCTCTCCGCGGTGGACCATCTCCGGCAGGCCGCCGGCGGAAGTGACCAGCAGCGCGGGGGGAGGCTCGGACATCATCGCTTCCAGACAGACGATGGACTGTCCTTCACGGCGGGAAGGGATGACCAGGACATCGGCCGCGGCGTAAAGAGGCCGGACGTCCGGCAGGAATCCAAGGAAACGGACCCGCGACAGACCGCTCGCCACGGCTTCCAGCGCCGGCAGATCCGGACCGTCGCCGGCGATCACAAGCGCGCAACCAGGGATGCGCGGTCCGGCAATCCTCCACGCTTCCAGCAGGATGTCCACCCCCTTGTCCGGCATCAGGCGGGCGACACAGGCGACAAGGGGACCGGAGCTTCCCAGCGCCAGACGCTCGTGGAACGCCGACAAGTCCGCCGCGGAGACCGGTTCGGGAGGCTCGATGCCGTTCGGGATGACGCACACTCTTTCCGGCGGGATGCCCGCCGTGACGAGTGAGGACCGCACGGCCTCGGAGACCGCCACGAGAACCACGGCAGAACGCAGGGCCGCGCGGGCCAGATTGGCCTGCACAATCCCCTGGGGCAGAGTGAACAGATTATGCACAGTGAGGAGCTGCGGCTTTCCGTGCCCGGCCAGCCGCGAGACCCATGCCGCGCGGATTCCGTGGCAGTGCACAAGCGACGGCTCCGCGTACTTCACTGCCCTGCGAAGGTGGGTGGCAGCGCGTGCATCCGCCACGAGAGACGGCCGGTCCTGGATCTGCACCTGAAGCACTGGAAACCTGGCAAGAGGCGCCTCGCCTTCCCCCACCAGACCGGCAGGAGCCGCCAGACAAACCCTCCAACCGCACTGCGACAGGCGTGGGAGTAGCGTCTCCAGGTGCCTTCTCAGTCCACCCACAGCGGGGCGGCTGACGTGCAGCACACACGGTGCCTGCGCCCCGAACACGGCGGGACGGCC
>CALCJH010000045.1 GCA_937967775.1 uncultured bacterium
GCCAGTCCCGAGGAGATCAAGCGGGCCTACCGCCGCCGGGCGCGGGAGCTGCATCCCGACGTCAACCCGGACGACCCGGACGCTTCGGAGCGCTTCAAGGCGCTGAACGAGGCTTACGAGGTGCTGCGGGATCCGGAGAAGCGCCGCATCTACGACCGCTACGGCCCTGACGGGCTGCGCGCCGGGGCGGGCGCAGGCTCCGGTTTCGGAGATTTCACCGGCTTTGGAGACCTCTTCGAGGCCTTCTTCGGCACGGGCATGCGCACAGGTCCACGCACCGGGCCGGAGCGGGGAGATGATCTGCGCTTCGATCTGGATATCTCCCTGGAAGAGGCTGCCACCGGCGTGGAGAGGACCATCCGGCTCTCCCGTCTGGTGGTCTGTGAGGCGTGCCGGGGCAGCGGCGCGGAGTCCGGGTCCCGTCCGGAGACCTGTCCCGCCTGCCGGGGGACCGGGCAGGTGCGCCAGCAGCAAAATACGTTCTTGGGTTCTTTTGCCACTATAACTACCTGCGGGGTCTGCCGCGGCGAGGGGACCGTCATCCGCCGTCCCTGCGGCCGGTGCCGGGGCGAGGGGCGCTACCGGTCCTCGGAGGAGGTCTCCGTTACCATCCCGGCCGGGGTGGATTCCGGGGCGCGTCTGCGGCTGCCAGGAAGGGGAAACGCCGGACGCCGGGGAGGACCGGCAGGCGACTATTATGTGGTCATCCACGTCCGGCCGCACGAGCGCTTCAAGAGGGCCGGTGACGACCTGCTCACCGAGGTGCCCATCGGGATTGCGCAAGCGGCACTGGGTTGCCGCGTATCCGTTCCCGGGATACGGGGAGAGGTGGAGCTGGAGATCCCTCCGGGTGTGCAGCCCGGGGACACGTTCACCATCCGGGGCGAAGGGATGCCCGAGCTGGACGGCCGGGGGCGGGGCGATCTGCACGTCACTGTGCGGGTGATGGTTCCGGAGGATCTTACTGACGAGCAGCGTGAGCTTCTGCGTAAGTTCGCTGAGCTGCGGGGCGAGGAGACCGAGATGACCCGCAGCTTCTTCGAGCGGTTGAAGGAGCATCTGACCGGCAGATGACAAGGTGGGTGGAGCTTTCAGTGCGCTGCTCCCCGGATCTTGAGGAGCCACTGGCTGCCATTGTGACGGGCGAGTGCGGCGGCGTGGAGCTGTCGCCGGAGGGCAACCTGCTGAGAGGCTGGTTGCCTCTTGACGACCGGCTGGAGAGCCGTCTGGACCGGCTGCAGGCATCGCTCCGGGCGGCTGCGGAAGCCGGCGGGGGCGACGCGGAACTCTCGGTCTCGCCGGTGGCCTCCGATGACTGGCTGGAGACCTGGCGCGCCAACTTCCGCCCCTTCGAATCCGCCGGACGCTTCCGCATCCGGCCGCCCTGGGAGGATCCGCTGGAAGGGCCGCTTCTGGACCTGGCAATAGATCCGGGAATGGCGTTCGGCACCGGTCAGCACCCCACCACGGAACTGATGCTCCGCTTCCTTGCAGAGAATCCCCCCGCCGGGCTTCGTGTCCTTGATGCCGGAGCCGGAAGCGCCATCCTTTCCATCGCCGCCGCGCTGCTGGGCGCGGAGAATGTGCTTGCCGTGGAGGCGGATCCCGTGGCTGAGGAGAACGCCCGCCGGAACATCGCGTTGAACGGCGTGCAGGAGCGGGTGCGGTATGTTGTGGGAGACGCAGGGGAACTGGTGGACGGGGCGTTCGACGTCGTGCTGATGAACATCGTGGCGGGAGTCATCATCCGGTTGCTCCCATCCATTGCTCCTCGCCTGGCGGCTGGAGGCTGGCTGGGTTGCTCCGGCATCATCGAGGAGCGCCTGGAAGAGGTATTGGAAGCGCTTCAGGGGCACGGCCTGGAGGCGCGCCGGGTGGAGTCGAGCGGCGAATGGCGCGCGGTGCTGGCGGTAAAAACCTGAAAAGCAGCCGTCAGACGGGGACCTCGCAGAAGTCTCCGGTGACGGAGGCGCGCCTGCTCACGCGCGTGTTTCTGCCGCCCGAGGCATTTTCGGACGGGATGGCCACTCTGGAAGGACAGGCCTTCCGCCACGTGGCGCGCGTGCTGAGGATGGGGGAGGGCGACCATCTCCTGCTGCTGGATGGCACGGGGCGGGGATGGGTCGCGAGACTGGAGCGTGTCATGCGCTCCGACGCTACTGCCATCTTGCTCCAGGGTGTCGTGGAGGAGGGTCCACCCTTGCGCGAAGTCCATCTGGCCATCCCGCTGCTGAAAGGGGATCGCACGGAGCTCGTTCTCCAGAAATGCACCGAGCTGGGCGTCACCTGCTTCCACGTCTATCCCGCCGAAAGAAGCGTGGTCCGTCTGGCGGATCGGGCCGCAGTCCGTCGCGAGCGGTTTCAGTCCGTCTGCCGCTCGGCGGCTGAGCAGTGCGGCGCGTTCCGGGTGCCCGAGGTGCACATCTGGGAAAGCACTCAGGGGTTCCTGGAACAGGTGAGCACGGCCGGGCGTTTCATCGCCTGGGAGGAGGAGGATCGCCTGAGCGCCTGCGACGCGCTTCAGGACGGCCGGTCGTGCACGCTTGCCACAGGTCCGGAAGGCGGGTTCTCACGGCAGGAGGTGGACCTCTGGGCAGACCACGGTTTCCGGCCGGTCAGCCTTGGCCGTCGCATCCTTCGAGCCGAGACGGCTCCCATCGCCCTGTGCGCTCTTGCGCT
>CALCJH010000046.1 GCA_937967775.1 uncultured bacterium
GAGTGGTTCAAGGCTTACGAGGAGTACTCCGTCGGAGACTTCGTCACTCAGGATGTGGTGGCGGAGGAGTTCGACAGCGAACACGGCCGGAGCTATGCGCTGAGCTGCAAGACCTGGCTTGCGCCGTTCGACCTGGGGGTCAGTCAGGAGCTGAGGCTGGAGACCCGTCCGACCGCAATGGAGGACGTGTACGATATTCAGGTTATCCTGACGCGGCTCTCCGGCGACATCAGCAACTGGAAGCGGGTCAACCGGCGCTTCCTGAATACGCTGCGCAAGCAGTTCCTCATCTGGCGCACGCTGCGCGCCGAGGAGCGCGACCGGTATCTGACCGGCGCGGCGACCGTCCCGGCCGGCGCGGCCACGGAGCCGACGGCCTAGGAGTTCTTGGGGGCTCCTCCCGTCGGTCGCGGGGCGGAGCAATGGCGGACATCGCGCGTTTTGCAGAGGTAAGGTGAAAAAAGACGAGGTAAAACGGATAGGCGGGACTGAGCAGGATCAGTCCATTGACGCGGCCCGTGCCCTGGCCGAGGAGACCGGCACAGACGAGGAAGCCAGGGAATACGAAAACGGGTTCACCATTAAGACGGTCATCGGAGCTCTGTTCATCGGCTTCATTATGATGCCGGGGGCCATGTATATGGGCCTGGTGGCAGGGCAGGGGCTTGGCCCGGCGGCTCAGTGGGTGACCATCGTGCTTTTTGCGGAAGTAGCGCGGCGCTCCTTCGTGCCGCTGAAGCGGGCGGAGATTTACACCCTCTACTACGTCGCCGGCGGCCTTTCGGGCATGATGGCCGCGAAAGGCCTCTCAGGCGGGCCGTTCGCAGGGCTTATCTGGAACCAGTATTTCATCCAATCGCCTCAGGCGGCTCACGTGGCGCACGAGATCCCTTCCTGGGTAGTGCCGCCGCCCGGATCGGAGGCTCTACTGGACCGGACATTCCTGTCCTCCGCATGGATCGTTCCTATTGCGCTGCTGCTGCTTGGGGAGGTCCTGGGCAGGTTGAACTGGATCGGCGGCGGCTATGTGCTTTTCCGCCTGACCTCTGATGTGGAGCGCTTGCCCTTCCCGATGGCTCCGGTAGCAGCCGCGGGGGCGACGGCTCTGGCAGAAGCGGGCACGAAAGAGGAGTCCTGGCGCTGGCAGGTGTTCTCCACCGGGACCGTGATGGGTTTGTTGTTCGGGGCGGTGTATATGTTCATCCCCATCGTTAGCGGGGTGATACTGGCCAAGCCGATCATGCTCCTGCCCATCCCGTTCATAGATTTCACGGTGAACACCGAGAAGATCTTGCCCGCCACGCCTATAGGCCTGGTGGCCGACTTGCAACTGGTCCTGATCGGATTCGTCATCCCGTTCCCCATCGTGGCAGGGTCGTTCATCGGGGTCATTGTGTTCCAGATCATCGGGAACCCCATTCTCCACAGGATGGGCTTCCTGCCCACCTGGCGCGAGGGCATGGGCACCATTACCACCAAGCTCTCGAACGACGTTGACTTCTGGCTGAGCGTTGGTATCGGCACCGGTGTGGCGGTGGGTCTCATCGGACTGGGGAGCGTCATCCGCTCCGCCATTAAGATGCGCGGGCAACCTGAGCGCGACCGGCCCATCCAGGGGGTGCCGAAGGGACGCGGTGATTTTCCGCTGTGGATCGGCCTGGCGATGTGGCTGGTGGCCACCGTGGGCTATATCTGGATCTCCCACATCCTGGTGCCTGGATTCCCGTTCTGGATCCTGCTGGTATTCGGCTTGATCTGGACGCCGCTGATCTCCTATGTCTCGGCAAGAATGATCGGCCTCACCGGGCAGGGAGTGGGTTTCCCGTTCTTGCGCGAGGCCGTGTTTATGAAGAGCGGATACACGGGCGCGGATATCTGGTTCGTGCCCTTCCCGATGCACGACCTCGGCGGGACCGCCCAGCGCTTCCGGGAGCTGGAGCTGGCCAAGACCAAGTTCACGAGTATTTTCAAGGCAGAGCTGCTGATGCTCCCTACCATCCTGATCGCCAGCTTCGTTTTCTGGCAGTTCTTCTGGCACACCAGCCAGATTCCGAGCGCGCAGTATCCGTATGCTAACCGGTTCTGGCCGCTGGAAGCGACCATGCAGAGTATCTGGATCACCGCCAACAAGGCCGGCGCGGATAACTTCCTGCTGAAGGCGCTGAAGCCGGATGTCATCATCGGGGGTGGTATTCTGGCTCTGGTGCTGTATGCGCTGAGCACGGCGCTGAAGATCCCTCTCCTGATGTATTACGGGCTGATCGGCGGAATGAACGGACGCATCCACGAGGCGCTTCCTATGTTCGCCGGCGCCCTGCTGGGGAGGTACTATTTCGCGAAGCGCTTTGGCGCCGGACGGTGGGCGATGTATGCGCCGGTGCTCCTTGCAGGCTTCTCGTGCGGCGTGGGACTCACGGGCATGAGCGGCATTGCGCTGGCGCTGATCGCTAAGTCAATCAACTATCTGCCGTTCTGATATCGCGTGAAGGCTGTCCTGTTGAGGGCTTCTGAACGAGACCGGCAACGTCCGGAGGGCGGCACCCGGAGCACGGAGCTTGCCTGTTGGAACGGGGTAGGCGCCCGGGTGCCTCAGGGATGGGGGATTGTCGCCGTCTCCGGGGACCTTCGAGAAGGCTACCTTCGGGTGGATGGTCCGGACGGTGAGGCGGCGGAGGTCCGCTGGAAAAAGGCACGGCGCCGCCCGGACTTGGAGAAGGTGGCGGAGGAGTATCTCCGTCAGGTTCAGAAGCACGGCCGCCGGCGCAAGATCGAGTATCAGACGGGACTGGAAAAGGGTTCGCGTGAGCGGGACGAGCGTCCCTCCGACCTGCGGTTCCGGTGGCAGGCGGAGCGCCGCGGGTGGGGCCGGCTGTTTTACTGTAGGGACTGCAGAAGAACAGTTATCGCTCAGGTGTCTTGCCCGGATCACATGGACATCGAGCGCCAGGCGGAGGCTATTCTCGACACCGTGGCGGATCACGGGCCGAATCCGGATATGTTGCGGTGGGGAGTCTACGGGCTGGAGTTTGCTGTGCCGGCGGGATTCCGGCTGGTGCGCAGCCGCCTGATGTCGGGATTTATGAGCCTGAACTTCCGGGGACGCCACGGAAGAGTGATCATCGAGCGCTGGGGGCTCGCGGATACGCTTCTGGAACCGGACGGTATGCTCACCTGGCACAGCCGGGAGTATCTGAACGAGCTCAAGATGTTCGTGGGTGAGACCTCCGCCCTGGAATGGGGAGAGCACGAGGCTTTGGAGACGCGTGGCTATGAGGGCGGACTGAGGCGCGTCAGAAGCGCTATCCGTGCTTTCGGGCTTCCCTCGCGGATGGAGAAATTCGCGAGCGTGGCCTGGCACTGCCCCGCCTCCAACCGCATCGTGGGGGTCCGGGGGTTCGGGCCGGCTCCGGCGGAATGGGTGCGGCGCGTGGCTGCGACGGTGAGGTGCCACGGAACGTGAGGCGCTCGAAGGGCGGTGATCTGTGGGGATTTCTGCCTTTCCGGCGGGGGCGCAAGAAGCCTACGCGGGAGGAGGCGCTCAAAGCCATCCCGGTGCGTAACGACCTTCTGCGCTGGTACAAAGAGGATGGCGAGGTCAATCTTTTCATTCCGCGCAAGCGAGGAGGGTTTGCGGAACTGGTGGCCCGCGTTTTCCGGCTGCCGGATGAGAAGCGGCTTCAGCTGGACAGGGTGGGCTCGGGTGTGTGGGAGCTTTGCGACGGTTATCACGATGTGCAGAGCATTCTGGATTATGTCCAGAGGCGTCATAAGCTGACGCGGCGCGAAGCCGAGGTTTCTGTCAGCACCTATCTGAAAATCCTAGCGGAGAGGCGCCTGATCGGTCTCAAGGCGCCAGAATCGGCATCCAGGAAGGCCAAATGCAGGAGCAACAACACAGGATAGAGCGGCAGGTTCACCTTCCGCTCAGCAAAGCGTTCGAGATCGCATTGCGCAACATCCGGATCCGCTTCGGGCGCAGCATGATCACCGCGTCCGGGATCCTTCTGGGAATCGCGTTTCTGGCGACGGTCATCACGCAGATCGCCGCGCAGAATGCGCTGAACATCGAGGTCACCGAGGAGCTCCGGATGCGCAACATCTGGTTGGTGACTCTGGCTCTACTGATGAGCACCATAGGGATCACCAACTCCATGCTTATGTCCGTTACGGAGCGTTTCAAGGAGATCGGCACGATGAAGTGCCTGGGCGCTCTGGACCGGTTCGTGGTGACCATGTTCATCCTCGAAGGGATGTTGATGGGAGTGATCGCCTCGGTGCTCGGCGCGGTGGTGGGCGCAGGGGTGCAGTTGCTCGCGATCGGTTTCGGCCAGGGATGGTCAGTCATTGGGAAACTGGACTGGGGGGTGCTGACCGGAAGGCTGGGGCTGTGCATCCTGCTGGGTGGCGGCTTGACCTTCCTGGCGACAATCGCTCCGGCTTACCGCGCGGCGAAGATGCCGCCGGCCGCGGCTCTGCGGGTGGAGATCTGAGTCCTCGCGCCCGGCAAACGGCCGGCGGGAGGCGCTTTTCGGCGTTTTGGAGTATCAAGTAAACAGATGGCATCGAACGAGTACGTAGTTCGCACCAAAGACCTGTCGAAAGAGTTTATGCTTGGCGGAGTCCCGCTGCGGGCGCTGGATAACGTGCAGCTGGACATCCGCAGGGGAGAATACGTCTCCATCATGGGGCCTTCGGGCTCCGGCAAGTCCACCCTTTTCAATATGATCGGGGGGCTGGACAAGCCGACTCACGGGACGGTGTTCATCAACGACGTGGACATGGCCCAGCTGGATGCGCAGGAGCTCGCGTATCTGCGGTGCCGCACGATCGGTTACATATTCCAGACCTTCAACCTGATTCCCGTCATGACTGCGCTTGAGAATGTGACGCTCCCTACGGTGTTTGCGGGCGTCCCGACCGACGAGGGCATCGAGCGCGGCATCGAACTTCTGAACATCGTGGGACTGGGCGAGCGTTTGCATCATAAACCTAGCGAGCTTTCGGGAGGGCAGCAGCAGCGCGTCGCCATCGCCAGGTCACTGGCCAACAACCCGGCCATCATCCTGGCGGACGAGCCCACGGGAAACCTGGACCTCAAGACCGGAAAAGAGATCATCACGCTTCTTAAGAAACTGAATCAGGAGCAGGGGGTGACCATCATCTCGGCCACCCACGACCTGAAGATGCTGGACGTCTCGGACCGCGTTGTATGGATCCGGGACGGGCGCATCGAACGCATCGAGGAGCGCGCGGATCTGGACATCAAGGTTGGAGAGATGGAAGGGGTCGAGTCCTGACCGTCGTGGATGATGCTCCGTCCCGGTGCGATTGAACGGGACTGGAGTCTTATCCATATGTTCGTCACAACCGAGTTCGACCGCATACTGGGCCGCGTTGCGAAGCCCGGGCGATACGTGGGCGGCGAGACCAATGCCGTCACGAAAGACCCGGGTTCTGTCGCGGTGCGAGCCGCGCTGGCCTTCCCCGACGTCTACGAAGTGGGAATGTCCAGCCTGGGCTTCCAGATCCTTTACGATTGCATCAACCGCCGCGACGACACCTATTGTGAACGCGTCTTTGCCCCCTGGCCGGATATGGAGCAGGCTCTCCGGGAGTCGGGAATGCCGCTCTATACCCTTGAGACGTTCACTCCGCTCAGGGAGATGGACCTCGTCGGGTTTTCCCTGGGGAGCGAGACCACTTATACAAATGTCCTGACCTGCCTGGATCTGGGCGGAATCCCGCTGCTGGCCAGCGAGCGGACGGACGAGCATCCGTTGGTGGTGGCAGGGGGGCACTGCGCGTTCAATCCGGAGCCGATGGCGCCGTTCGTGGATGCGTTTGTCATTGGTGAGGGCGAGGAGGTGGTGCACGAGATCCTTGATGTTGTGGCGGATTCCCGGCGCTCGGTCAGCCGCCGGGACCTGCTCCGGAGGCTGGCAGGGATCGAGGGTGTATACGTCCCTGCATTCTATGAGTGGAAGTGGGATGAGGACGGCACCCTGGCCGGCTGGACCGTGTCTGATGGAGCGCCCCGGCAGGTGCGCAAAAGGGTGGTGCGCGCCTTCGGATCCATGGACTATCCGCGCTCGCCGGTGATCCCCAACGTGGAAGCGGTTCATGACCGCGTGGCGGTAGAGGTGATGCGCGGGTGCACCCAAGGATGCCGGTTCTGTCAGGCCGGCATCATCACCCGGCCAGTGCGGGAACGCTCGGTGGAGCAGGTAAGGGAGAGGACGGAGCACCTCCTCAGGGCCACCGGTTACGACGAAGTTTCACTCGTCTCTCTTTCAACGGCGGACTACACCGGCGTCGAGTGCACCGTGCGCCAGTTGACGGAGCAGTTCGGGCCCGAAGGTGTAGGTGTGTCCCTGCCCTCGCTCAGGGTGGATGCCTTCTCTGTTGAGCTTTCCGCTCAGATACAGAAGGTGCGCAAGACGGGGTTGACCTTCGCTCCGGAGGCCGGCACGGAGCGGATGCGGCGGGTGATCAATAAGAACATCTCGGAGGAGGAGATCTTCGCTGCTGCGGAGGCGGCCTGGCGTCACGGGTGGAGGCGCATAAAGCTTTACTTCATGATTGGCCTCTCCGGCGAGACCGATGATGACATCCGGGGGATCGGACGGTTGGTGGCGGAGATCCAGCGGCGGGCCCGGAAAGGAACCGGAATCAAGCTTGAGATCTCAGTGGGCGCATCTTCATTCGTTCCGAAACCACACACACCCTTCCAGTGGCGGGCGCAGGCCACGCCAGAGGAGCTGAAGCACAAGGTTGAGGTGCTCAAGGACTCGCTCCGTTTGCCGGGCGTGAAGCTCTCTTGGGACGAGCCGGGCGAGTCACAGCTGGAAGGCGTCCTGGCACGCGGAGACCGCAGAGTGGGGTCGGCCATCCTGGAAGCATGGAAGAACGGAGCCCGGTTCGACTCCTGGCATGAATGCCTGAACCTGGAGGCCTGGGAGAATGCCTTTCAGGATACAGGGGTGTCTCCTGCTTTCTATGCGAACCGGGCCCGCCCTTACAGCGAGGTTCTACCCTGGGACACCATAGATAGCGGAGTGACAAAAAAATACCTGATGCTGGAGGACCAGCGTGCGGTTATCGAGGCATCCACCCCCGATTGCCGGGAGGGCAAATGCCACGGGTGCGGCATCTTTCGCCTGATGCCTGAGCACGCGGTCCATGGGACCTGCTACCACGACTGAGCAAACGGTCAACCGGGTAGCGTTCGCGTTCGAGAAGACCGGCCGTGCCCGCTTTCTGGGCCATCGGGATGTGATGCGCCACTTTCAGAGGGCGGCCCGCCGGGGAGGAGTGCCTGTCGCATACTCGCAGGGGTTCAATCCTCATCCGCGGATGACGTTCGCCTCGCCGCTGCTGCTGGGGGCTTCCGGCTTTCGTGAACTCGGGGCGTTCGATCTGTCGGCTCCGATGGATCCGGACGAGTTGCCGCAACGCCTGAACCCGCATTTCCCGGACGGGTTGAGGGTTCTGGAGAGCTGGGAGGTTCCGGCTGGCAGGGGAACCTTCGGAAGCAGGATCGAAAGCCACTGGCGAGTCCGGGTGCGGCCTGTGGAACGCGCGGTTCTCGATCCGGAAGGGTTGCGGCAGGCTGTCGAGGAGTTGTTGCGCTCGGATGTGCTGGAGGTCTCGCGCAGGGAAGGCGAGACGTGCAATGTTCGGGAACTGTTGCTGGATGCTGCGCTTGTGCAGGCGCAGAGTGAGGGCGGCTGCGAGGCCGTGTTGGAAATGGTTCTTCTTCAAATGGGAGATTTGAGCGCCAAGCCGCAGGATGT
>CALCJH010000047.1 GCA_937967775.1 uncultured bacterium
CGGTGGCTATGGCGCGGGCGGCCATCCTTTTCCCTCGCTACGTGGACGGCTTCACGCTCGCGGAAAGCTTTTACGCAGCCAGCCCGTTCATCTGCTGGAAGGACGTGGTGATCGGCGATCCGCTCTGCGCTCCCTACCGGAGGACAGACGGCAGATAAAGGTCCGACTTTTTCCAGCCCGCCAGGGCGCTCGTGTCCCGTGTCAGATTCCGCCCCTCAACTTTCGCCCCTCAACCTTGACTTCACGTTGAGGTTATCGAAACGGTTGCGCAACTTCGCGCTGGCAGAATTTAGTTGCTTTTGATTCGCAGAAAGGAGCCGTCCGGACAAATGCTGTCGAAATTCTGCCTGGCTGCGGCCTTGTCGCTTGCGATGCTCGCCTCCGGTTCCTCGCATGCACAGGTCAGTCTGATACTCAACGAGTGGAACTGCGTGGCCCCCGAGAACTATCTGGACTCGGTGGATTTTTGGGGCAGCTCGAAGTCCGACACGTTCTTCGGCCGCGTCCAGGGCAACGGGGGCAACTGGATTGAGCTGGTTGTCACCACCGATCGCCCGGACCTGCGACGTTGGACGCTGGAATGGACGTTCGGCTCGGATACCATTTCCGGGCAGGGCATTATCCGGTTTGGCGATCATCCGCTGCTGGCTTCCCTGCGTAGTGGAACCATCATTACCATCACGGAATCCACCACCGCGGAGGGCGGTCTGGATACGGATTTGAGCTATGATCCGGCCTCCGGCGACTGGTGGATCAACATCTGCACGCGGGACGGCGGGCCGGCGACAACCACGGGCTTCCTCGCCTTCGGCGCCGAGATTGTTCCGCTTGAGGAGGGTCAGTTCGAAGTCCATCACAGCAACTGGCAGCTCACCATTCGGGACGCACTCGGCAATCACGTGTTCGGTCCGGTGGGCGAGGCGGTTCCGGGCTGGCAGGGCACGGGTATCAACTCGCGCGAGGTGGGCAAGCTCGAGGAGGATCCTTCACCCTTCATCACTCCGTCCTCCAACTACAACGATGGTACCAGCAGCTCGTTCGGCAGTCCGAACATCTGGTCCAGCGGCCTGTTCAGCCAGGATTTCAGCGCGCTGCGCTCTGTCATCAATCAGCCCCTCACGACCACCGTTGCCGGTGCCAAGCTTCTGGGAACCGGACTGGTGCGGATCGAGAACGTCATCCTGACGCGCTCGCACGACGACAGGTTTTACGTCCAGCAGCCGGACCGGGCCGCTGGGATCGCCGTTCTGGGCTTTGCGGGTCTGCCGGACGGCTACCCCGTGAACGTAACTGGATCTCTCACACTCACCTCGGACGGCGAACTGGCCATCCAGCCAACCTCAGTGACTGTTGCGGGCGCTCCGGTCGCGGTGAAGCCACTCGCTATGGGCGCACGGGCTTTCGGCGGCGGACAGGCTCTGGGACTGCAGCAGGGTACTGCGGGCAGCTTCGGTCCCAACAATGTCGGGCTTCATGCGCTCATTTACGGCAGGGTGACCGCGACGGGCTTTGGATGGATGGTGGTGGACGACGGCTCCGGCCGCGACAGCGGAAACGGGGCTCCCGGCATCCGCGCCGAAGGGCTGGTGGACCCCTCAGTGCAGGTCGGGGACTTCGTGTCCGTCGAGGGATCTGTCTCGCTGCAGAAGACCGGCGGACAGGTCTATCCGCTGCTGCGGGTGGCTTCGCCTTCGGACGTGAGGAGGATCGCGCCGTGACAGGACGCAGTGGTCAAAACGGTTTCACGCTGATCGAACTGCTGGTCGTCATCGCGATCATCGCCATTCTGGCCAGCATTCTGTTCCCCATCTTTAGCCAGGCCCGGGAGGCGGCCATGCGCTCCTCCTGCGCCAGCAACCTGCGGCAGTGGGGAACGGCAGCTCAGATGTACGCCGACGACTGGCGGGACGTCCTTCCCGCCGAGGGACCGGCGGATGTGCTGCGGTGGGGACAGCTGGGGCAGGGAGCCTCTCTTCACGCGTGGTACAACTCGCTGCCGCCGTATGTCTCCGCCCCGCCGATGTACACCCTGAACGCGGAGGCGCGAACGGCGTTCTACAACAAGGGGAAGACCATCCACACCTGCCCGTCGGCGTTCTACAGTTCTCCCGTTGGCAACCGGGACACGGACCAGGTGTTTTTCAACTACGCCATCAACTCTTATCTTGACCGCACGCTTCCGGTCCCCGTGAAGCGCGCAATGATCCCGGATGCGGTGAAGACTCCGCTGTTCCTGGATGTTCAGACTTCGCTCAGTGAGCTCTCTCCCAGCACGGAGCTTGGAACCAACCGGGCGCAGGTAAGCCGCATCAGCAGCCGTCATCGCGGAGGAGCCAACATCTGCTTCGTGGACGGTCACACCGGCTGGTTCCGGTTCCAGGATGTGGTCTCCAATGCTCCCGGCCTGATCTGGGACCCGGGCCGGTAGTGGACAGAAGCAAAGCAACGATGAAAAGCCGGCTCACGGCAGTCAGAAGCGTCATTGTCCTCGCGGCGGCCGCCCTGGCCGCTGCGGGTTGCCAGGGGGACAGGCCGGCCTCTCTCACCGCGGCCGACGGCGGGTTTGCGGTCCAGACCTACTCGTTCGATACCGGTCTCGGGCCAGGCAACGCAGAGATCCCCGCAGCCGTGCCGGGGCGTCCCCTGCTTCTCCTGACGAACAGCACTGCGAAGAGCCTGTCTTTCCTGGATATCAGCGACTTCGCCAATGTGAGCCGGCTGCGCGACGATCTGGACCTTTCCGGCTACGGCGAGCCTACTTCTGTATCCGTCCGGCCGGATGGCCGCGTAGCGGTGGTGGCCATCAAGAAAGGAAACGGAGTCCGTGGCCTGGCCCTGGCTCTGGACCTGAAGGAAGGCCGCGAAGGAACAGTGATCGGCCTGCCGCTGGAGGTGGGCTACGGCCCGGACAAGATCTGCTTCACGCCGGACGGCAAGATGGCTCTCGTGGC
>CALCJH010000048.1 GCA_937967775.1 uncultured bacterium
GGACGGATGGCGGGATGGAGGGATTCGACCCGCTGAGGAACCGGGCTTTGACCACCTCCGCCTGAGTGGACCGGTGCTCCGGCGGAGGCTCCGGAGCCCGGCAGAGCGTGCAGGCGCGTGTGGGAACGTCGGCCTCGCGGAATGTCCGCGTGACTGTGTTCTGACAGTAGCGCCCGGGCAGCAGGCCGCTTGCCTGGCAGATGGTGACCCGCACCTCCCGCGGTGCAGGGGGCGGGGCGGGAGCAGCCGCGATAGGCGCCGCTGGCCCGGGAGTGACCACCGGTTCGGGTTCGCCCCGCCCGGGGCCGGTTCCTGAACCTTCGCCCGTGCCGCGCCCCGGAACCCATCCTGGACGGGTCCGTCCGCCCGGACCTAGATCCAGATCGCCGCCGGTGGATGGTGTTCCGGTATTCAGTTCACCCCCGCCTGGCCGGGGAGTTGTTCCGGCTCCGGCGCCTGCCCGCCCGGCGGAGGCAACCTGCCGGAGCGGGGGAACAGGCCGCGCCGGGGAATCCCGATGAGCATCCGGCAGAGGGGTCTCGCGGAGAGTGCGCGCAGGCTCCGGCCGTGTTTCTGCAACCGGTTGCGGCTCAGGAGGAGGCGGCGTTGTCTGAGGCCGCTGCACCTCGACGGGGGAAACTTCCCGGGTAAACTCCACAGGCAGGAACTCAATCTGGCGGGCCGCCGGGTCGTGCGACGCCGCCCGGACGGCGATGACCGACACCGCCGCCCCGTGCACCAGAAGCGACGCGGCTATCCCGGCCAGGAAGACCCGGTCGCGCCGCCGGTCCATTAGCTTCCGCCTTCCTCCTTCGGACTGGTGGCGATGGTCAGCAGTCTGGCCCCGCAGCTCTTGGCCTCATCAGCCAGTTCCACCAGTCCTTTCACGCGCTGGCTCTGGTCGCAGTTGATGACCACGGCCGTATCCGGATTGCGCCGGAGCACCTCGCGAAGGGCGGGACGGATCTGCTCGAAGGTGACGGGCTCGCGGTCCACATAGTACCGCCCGTCCGCCGTCAGTGTGAGCACCACCTTGTCCACCGGTCTGGACTGAGCCTGGGCGGCCTTGGGCAGGTTCACCGGCATCCCGCGCATAGTGGTCATGGCAAGCGATGCCATCATAAAGAAGACCAGCAGGAAAAAGATCGTGTCAATCATGGGCACGATCTCGATGCGGGCTTTCTTAGGCTGGTAGGGCGCAATGCGCATTGCCGGTCCCTCCCGATGCATCATCCAGCGCGGTGCGCAGGTTCACAATGCGCGTTCCGGCGATCTCCATCATCCCCACCACCTGCCGAACCCTGTCGTTCAAATAATTGTAAATGACCAGGGTCACGATGGCGATGAACAGGCCCGTGGCCGTGGCGATGAGGGCCTCGGCCACACCGCCGGTAATGGCCGTGGGGCTGCCGATCTGATTTTCCGCTCCCACCACCTCGAACGCCTTGATCATACCGGTGACCGTCCCCAGCAGGCCCAGGAGGGGGGCGACCGTAATGACGGTGTCCAGGATGACCAGCCGCTTCGAGAGCGCCTCGCGCTCGATCATGCCGCGCTCCTCCATTGCCTTTTCGCACGCGGCGCTGCCCGCGTCCCAGTGATCCAGCCCCGCTGCCATCACGCGGCCCACCGGTCCACCCACCCGAAGAGCGCGCCCGCGGGCTTCGTCCACCGAGCCCCGCACAACGGCACGGGAGACATCTTCAATCAGATCCTCCGCACCGTCCAGCGCCCCGCGAAGGAGCAGATAGCGTTCGATGGCGGCACCCAGGGCCAGCACGGACGCCAGAAGGAGCGGCCACATCACCGGGCCGCCCTTGACAAGGAACTCGTACCCTGAAGTCAGAAGATCCACTGATCACCCTCCTGCGAAGACGTGCCGGAAGGCAGGCAGGGTCCGGCCCTGCGCTGGCGCGCCGGACGCGCGCAGTCAAAGTATTGGCATTTTACCGCGTTTTCCGAATCCCGGAGCGCTTTCCGCGGGTCACAAACCGGCATATCTGCGGAAGCTTGTCAGTTGCGACTTGTTCGCCAATTGAGAAAAACTGCACAAAGTATTGACGAGGTTTCGTAGAAGAGGTAACATCCGGGTATGGACTGCCCTGACATTCAACTGGATATCAAAAGCGACCAGAGGGACGACGCCGTTCCGGTTCTGGGGCAGAGAGCTACGCGGCAGCGCAGGCTGATCTACGACATTCTGCGTTCGTCGAACGAGCATCTCGATGTCGAGACGCTGTATCGGAAGGCCCGCGACATTGACTCGAGGGTGAGTCTGTCCACGGTGTATCGCACCATCGCCCTGTTGAAGGAGTCTCATCTGGTGGACGAGCTTATCTTCGAGGACGATCGGCGGTGCTACGAGTTCAAGAAGACCTCCGGGCACCACCACGTGCGATGCCAGTCCTGCGGGCGAATCGTGGAGTTTGAAACCTCCTGCGAAGAGCGTCTGCGCGACAGACTGGAGGCGCAGACAGGATTCGAGGTCGAAAGCGTCCGCATAGACGTCGCGGGATACTGTTCCAACTGCCGGGCGCGGTAGCATCTCTGATTCCGGGAGCGACCTTTCACCTGGCTACGGGTGAAGCCGGGGACCCCGGTTCGCGCGCGAGCGGACCAGGCCAGGCCACGACAGCGCGTGTTGGGCTATACTGCGGCTGGCTGTAGACCATCATTCGGGGAGCAAGCGGTCGTAGGGTGCCTGATATCGCACTGATTGTCGTAGCACTGGTCGCCGCGGGCGCGCTGCTCGGCGGCCTGATTGATATGGCCCACCTTGGAATCGCCGTGCGCCTCTGGGGTTTCGGGCCGCCCCGCGCAACACCTCGGCCGGGAGAGGCCGCCGTCCTGCATCACCGCTTCGGGAAGACAGGATGGATTCTGGGGACGTTGATCGGCTGGGTGTTCGCTCCGTATGAGGTGTTCGTCACGAACCGGCGGTTCATCGTGAACTACCGGAACGCGTTCGCCCGGCTGGACATCCCTCTGGACGCCATCCGCTCTGTCCGGGTGCGCCGCCGCCCCTGGCCTCTAGCGGATGAGATACTTATCGGCTACAGCGACCACGGGACGCCCAAGCAGTTCTTCCTGCCGGACAACGCCGGAGTCATCATCCGCGCCCTGCAGCACGCCGGCGCGCAGTTCTCCGTGGA
>CALCJH010000049.1 GCA_937967775.1 uncultured bacterium
GGCGTAGGGAAGTGGGTCGCGCCCGGTGTTCGTCACGAAGAGATCGCCGCTGACCGCCTGCCCGCCGGTGACGGTGCGATCCTTGATGGTCATATCCATCACGATCCCTTCCGGCGCGGAGACCAGGTTGTTGGAAAGCACGATGCCCGTCAGCTGCCCCCGCGGATCCTCCGGCGCCGTGCGCTGCTCGCCCGGCAGACGCACGCCGAAGCCAAAGGCCATCTTCTGCCCGGCCGCCGGGCGCAGACCGGTGGCGTCATTGCGCGCGAGCGCGACCTCCAGGGTCCGGCGTCCCTCGAACAGGGAATTGCGCGCCTGGCAGTCCACAATGGCCGGAGAAAGAGCCTGCGCCGGGACGCTGACCAGCGAGTTGTAGATCTTCGCCGCGACCTCCACCTGCCCGCCCTCCACAGGAGTGAGCGTCAGCTCGTAGTTGTCCGGGCCGTTCAGCCAACCGTCGCCCTGAGCATCCACATACAGCACAGCAGAGTCGAAGGCGGGGCCGTCCAGAAGGAAATACACGTGCGAGGAGTCCCACCCGGCGCCCACCACGTATTCTCCGGCGGGCGTCTGAAGCCGGGCCACGTCCGTCCACTCCACAGGGTCGTAGACGCCATCCACCGCAGGCGAGCGAAGAAGCGCCTGCCCCGAGGGAAACGTCACCGCGCGGGCGGCAGCCTGGGCGGGCGCGCCCGGACCGGCCAGAAGAAGAGCGATGCAAAGCCCGACGCCAACAGACCTCATGTCCGAACTTCCTCCATCAGCCCCGGCAGCGCTCCGGCCCGCCAGGCGCCTGCGGCATTATAGGGCTCCGCAGCGCCTTCAGTCAATCATCGCTATTCTCGCCCACCCACTCGCGGGAATCCGGCACCGCAAGCCAGCAGCTCCCCTGCTGTATGGACTGCTGGCTGACCAGCCCCGGCAGCGTCATGTCCATGGCCTCGTGGATTCCGATGGGCGGCTTGCGCCCGTCCAGGATGGAGCGCACGAAATCCTCCACCACCCAGTAGTCGCCGCCGGCGTGACCGGCCTCCAGAGCCTCTTTCGGAGGGTTGAGCCACTCCTCGGGCAGGAACTCCTGCTCGAACTCCGACAGGGGGGTCCAATCGAAGCCCGAGGAGCGCGACGCCAGCCAGATGACCGGCTGCCCGCCCGTACCCCGGGAAGATTCGTAACAGCCTTCCGTTCCCTGCAGGGAGTAATAGGCCATATTGTGCGGGCGATTGGAGAGCATATCCAGCCGGACCTCCACCAGACCACCCCGCTCCATCCGGCAGAGCATCTTGATGGAGTCTTCCTGCTCGTACAGGTCGCCCCTCGGATCCCGGTAATGGTGCCCGGATCCCACGCAGCAGACGCTGACCACCCGCTCCTTCATCCACTGATAAACCGGCCCCAGGCTGTGGGTGGGATAGGTGCATCCGTTGATGCCGGTCTGCCACTTGCGCCGCCACCGGGTGATCTCGTTCAGCCCTTTGAGCTCGTGGATATACTCTCCCTCGCCGTAATACAGCTCCCCGAACAGGCCGGCCTCCACAATCTTGCCCACCAGGACGTTCTCGCGGAAGTAGCAGTAGTTCTCGGCCATCATATAGCTTGCCCTGCTCCGGGCGGCGGCCAGAGTCAGGTCCCTGGCCTCCTCGATGCTGACCGCAGCGGGGACCTCGGAGAGTACGTGGATGCCGCGGTCCAGCGCGGCGATGGCCTGCGGGGCGTGCAGCGGCATCGGCGTCCCGATGACCACTGCGTCAATTCCCGCCTCTTCCAACATTTCTTCGTAGTCCTTATACAGCTTCTGCACACCAACACCGGCCGCCGTCTCCTTCAGGCGCTCCTCGTTGATGTCGCAGAGTGCTTCCACCCGCGTGCGCGGGTTGGCAAGGAAGGGGGCGAAATAGCTGGCGCCCCTTCCGGCCGCGCCGGCGATCCCCACTTTCAGAACATCTGTGTCTGGCATCAGGGCAGGCTCCTGTCGTTACAAGCTTTTAGATTTATGCGGATTCCTGAGGATTATATCACTTTCGCGTGTACCACACCGCCTCCGGTACAGCCGGGTCCCCCCGCGCGGACGCGCGGGGGGACCCGGACGATACTCTATCTTCAGGAGCGGAAGGCCTCTACCGGTAAAGCGGCCCGTATGCCGCGCAGGCACGGTAGTCGGCGCCCTGCGGCTCCAGCGCCCCGAACCGGGACCAGGCCGCCGGCCGGAAGAGCTGCTCCTCAGGAAGGTTGTGCATATCCACCGGAATACGCAGGATGGATGCCAGCGTCACTAGATCCGCCCCCACGTGCCCGTAGCAGATGGCTCCATGGTTGGCGCCCCAGTTGTTCATCACGCTGTAGACATCCCGGAACGGACCCGATCCGGTCAGGCGCGGCACGAACCAGGTGGTGGGCCAGGTGGGATCCGTGCGGTTCATCAGCACCTTCCCCACCTCTGTGGGCAGGTCCACCGTCCAGCCCTCGGCGATCTGCAGTACCGGCCCGAGCCCCTTCACCAGATTGACCCGGCTCATTGTCACCGGCATTCCGCCGCGAGTCAGGAACTCACTGGAGAACCCGCCTCCCCGGAAGTAGCCCAGGTTCGCCGGGCACCACCGGGTATTGTCCAGGCACCGGTAGGCCTCCTCCGGCTTGATCTTCCAGAATGGCTTCAGGGTGGGCTTACCGTCCAGCTCCTGCTGTCCCGTCCAGTCCAGCGCGGAAGCACCGGAGTTGATCAGGTGGATGATGCCGTTCTCGGCCAGCCCCTCCAGTTTGTAGCCGGTCACCCGCTTGACAGCCTCCGGGCTCCAGTATGTCCGGACATCGGAGAACATCTGCGCGGTCCCGGTGAGCAGATGCCCGAACAGCATGGCCACCGCGTTCAGGCAGTCGTTCTCCGTGGCCACGATGTAGGGCTGCCGGATGCCGTTCCAGTCGAAGGACGAGCATAGAATGGCCTCAAGGAAGTCACCGTTCGGGAAGTGATCCGTCCACTGGCGCTGTCCCTGGAAGCCTCCGGCCAACGCGTTGTGCCCCTCTGCCTCCTCCGGGAATCCCATCTCCGCCAGCCGAGGGTTGCCCACCATCAGATCCCGCGCGATGATGGCCATCTTCACGCAGAACTCCCAGTCGCGGTTCTTCTGCTCACGGGAGTGCTGCCTCTCGGGAGGATTGGGATCCAGCCCCTCCATGCAGCGCTCGCGCACCCAGGCGATGGCCCGCTCGTACTCCTCCGGGTCGTAGATCTTCTCCTCGATGCGGCGGACGAACTCCGTCATGTCCACGGACTCCACACGCATCCCCAGATACTCCTCGAAGAAGTTCTGGTCCACGATGGAGCCGGCGATTCCCATAGACACCCCGCCCATCGCCAGGTAGGATGAGCCCTTCATCGTCGCGGCGGCGAGCCCCGCCTTCGCGAACCTCAGCAGCTTCTCCTGAACGTCCAGTGGGATGGATGTGTCGCCCTTGTCCTGCAC
>CALCJH010000050.1 GCA_937967775.1 uncultured bacterium
GCTATACACGGAGCATCCACTCCGCCCGGAGCTTCCGCGGAATCGCTACTTTGTCCTGGACCGCGAGGCCGAGACCCAGGTTCGTCTGTTCCTAAAGGAAAACATCCCACTGCAGACCGAGGAGACGCGCCTCGGGCAGCAATACCAGAAGCTGTCCGGATCGCTGACGGTCGAGTTCCAGGGACGCGAGCAGACGCTGGTCCAGATGGCGAAATATCTGGAGTAGCCGGACCGGGAGCTCAGGCGCGAAGCGTGGGAGCTGACCGCCCGCCGCAGGCTGCAGGAGGCGGATGAATTCGAGTCCATCTTCGACCGACTGCTGGAGATCAGGAACAGCATCGCCCGCAACGCTGGCTTCGAGAGCTACGTGGAGTATGCGTTTCTGGACCGCGGCAGGTTCGACTACACCCCCCGGGACTGTCTGGAGTTCCACGAAGCCATAGAGCAAGAGGTGCTGCCCCTGGTTCGCGAGCTTCAGGAGCGCCGCCGGAAAGAGATGGGCCTGGAGTCGCTGCATCCGTGGGATCTTGCGGCGGACCCCAGAGGCCGCCCTCCCCTCAGGCCATTCCAGGATGCTCAGGAGCTGGAGCAGAAAGCCGAGCGTGTGCTTGACAGGCTGGACCCCGAGCTTGGCAGAGACTTCCGCACGATGCGCGAGCTGCGCCTGCTGGACCTGGATAACCGGAAAGGCAAGGCGCCGGGAGGGTATCAGTCCACTCTTTCCGAAGCGCGGCTGCCGTTCATCTTCATGAACGCGGTGGGGCTTCAGCGGGACGTGGAGACCATTCTGCACGAGGCCGGACACGCCTTCCACGCCCTGGCTACGCGCGAGGAAGACCTCCACCCCTACCGCCACGCTCCGCTGGAGTTCGCGGAGGTGGCGTCCATGAGTATGGAGCTACTGGGAAGCGCTTTTCTGGAGGAGTTCTATACCTCGCCAGAGGAGGCTGCCCGCGCCCGCCGCGCTCATCTGGAGGGCATCGTGACGTTCTTCCCGTGGATGGCGGTGGTGGATGCGTTCCAGCACTGGATCTACACGCATCCTGAGCATACGCGGGAGGAGCGTGCGGAGGCGTTCGACGCTTTAATGGTGCGGTTTGGCGGTGACGTGGACTGGCGCGGCTTCGAGGATGTCCGCAGGCAGACGTGGCACCGGCAGCTGCACATTTTCCTCTCCCCCTTCTATTACGTGGAATACGGGATCGCTCAACTGGGAGCGCTTCAGGTGTGGCGGAACTGGAAGCGGCAAGGCAGAGAGGCGCTGGAGGCATACCGGCGGGCGCTTGCGATGGGCGGAAGCCGGCCATTGCCGGAGCTGTTCCGAGCGGCCGGCGCCGAATTCCGGTTCGATGCGCCCACCATCCGGCCGTTGATGGAAATGATCCAGGTGGAGCTGGCTAAGCTGTAAAAGAAAGCAGCAGGGGCAGGCACCCGGGCCTGCCCCTGCACATCTTCACCGCATCAGGGGATCTCACATACGGATGTCAATGATGGCGCTGACGCCGACATCCTGCACCCGGTGGAGCTTGGTCACGTCAATGGAATTCACCGGCACCATCACCTCAGTGCGGAACCCCGCCAGTCTGAGCTCAAACTGAGCCACCCCTTTGACCATGTCCACATTTTCTTTGGGACCAGCCACCTGTGCAGCTCCAAGATAGGCTCCCCGGCCGGCACTGAAGATCGGAACAACTTTGGTCGCGCCGTTCACGGCAGCGCCCTTTCCTCCAAGGGCGCTATTGATGCCGCTGTCTATCTGACCACCAAACTGGCTGACGACGGCAACGATGGCGGCTCCCTTCAACACGCCGCCGATCCGGGCTCCTGCCGATGTGGTCAGCGCCACAGCAATCATGGCGACCAGACCGAGAACGGCCACTCTCTTCCAATACCTGTACCTGCTCATCTGTCTCTGGCCTCCTCGCGTATTCCTGCGGTAGTCACGACCATGTCGCACCACAGGATGATTGCGATTACTATACCACTTTCAACGGCGACGCAAACCTTTGAACACCCAGGAGGACGAAAATTACCGCGAAGCGACGCACTGGAAATACTCCAGGTAGCGCTGCCTGAGAGGTACCTCGGCATAGAGACGTCTGGCGAGCTCTCTACAGAGGGATGAGCGCGCGGCATAGGCTTGCTTATCGTCCCAGAGAGCGCAGACAGCGTCGAACCAGGGCTGAACTTCACGCTCATCCGGGATTTGAACGGACGTTGAAGTCAACCACTCCGGAAGCGGCAGCACGATGCCGGCTTCCGCCACCGTCTCCGGCAGCGCACCCCGGTCGCTGACGATGGGAGGAATCCCGTTGATCAGCGCCTCGGCCGCCACCCGGCCGAACGGTTCCCGAAAAACCGATGGTACCAAGAGGATACGCGTCAGCTCGAAGAAATCAGCCGGACGAGGCACGGGAGGAGCGGCCATGATCTGGGGATAACGGCCGAAGTCTATGCCGGGAATGCTGTTCAGGCTGGAGGCATCCGCGGCCGACTGGACCACCAGCACCGGAATGTCGGGCCGCCTGCTTCCCAGCATATCAGCCAGCCGGGCGAACAGCGCAGCTCCTTTCTCCAGTGAAGGATT
>CALCJH010000051.1 GCA_937967775.1 uncultured bacterium
ACGGACTCGGTGGGGATCGAGGTGCTTCCGGGAGCGCGGGGCAAGATCAGCCTGACCAACAGCACCTTCTGGGGTCCGCTGGACCGTTGCGTGTGGGTGCGCTCCGATGACGCATGGTTCACCGCCAATGCAGTGGATTTCGGACGGTTCGACATCGGGGCCGTCACCAGCCCGGCCGTTCAGGCGGACGGCGGACGGCTCATCCTGACCGGCAACACATTCGGCGAGGGAAGCGTGCACGTGCTGGTGGGCGAGAAGGTGCGCTCCGCCATCCTGACCGCCAATCAGGCGGCGGGGGGTCTGATGGTGGACAACCGTGCCGGAGCGAAGACCCAGATGGTGGCGAACGAGCAGCCGGATGTAGTGCTGTCCGGCCGGAATCTGGAACACTACCGCGTGCAGGTGGGAGCGGAGGGAGATCAACGCTTCGTCCGCCGGTTCCACGGGCGCGAGAGCATGCCTTCCACGTTCGCGCACCAGACCATGCGCTGGTCGCGGGACCGCTCCACTCTGGCTCTGCCCGTGATCCCCGGGAAGCGATACGCCCTGACGCTGCAGGTGATGGTGCCGGAAAGCGCCCTTGAGCCAGGGGCAGGGATCTATCTGGGAGATCAGAGGCTGGCGGGTATCTCGAAGGCCGGGGAGCAGACCCTGCAGGTGATCATTCCTCCGCAGCAACGCGACACGGTGTTCCTGACGCTTCGCTGCCGCGGCTGGATTCCGCGTGACACACTGCCGGGCTCAAGCGATCAGCGGACGCTCGGGATCGCTCTCTACACCATCACCGTGCGCGCTGCCGGCGCCACGGGTTCTCCTGCCAGCGCGACCGTGAGACAGTGAGCGTGCGAAGAAGCCGCCGAGTCTGCCGGCGAATCGGCAGTTCGGCCTAATCTCTGAACTCAGGCTGCGGCAGGCTTGGACCGGTCGGCTGTGCACCGGAAGGCAAGCGCGCCTGCCGCAGTCTTTCACACGGCCGCTCGCCCGAACCGTCGGCGATCCCTGCAGACTCCGGCCCTTCCGGCTGCCCGGGCGTCCCTGCCTCCGCCAGCACGGCATCCAGCTGCCGCTCCACCTCTTCCAGCGTGCGGACCTGAGTCAGGGCCTGGCGGAGGCGGGCGGCGTTCGGGATGCTCTTCACATAATGGGGAAGCAGGGAGCGCATCTCCCGCACGCCGCGCTCCTCGCCCAGAAGCTCCACCTGAAGCTGCGTGTGTCTGCGGGCAGCCCGCACTCGCTCTTCGACCGTGGGCGGAGCAAGTCGCTCCCCGCGATCGAGCCACGCCCACATCTCCCGGAAGATGAACGGGTTACCCAGGGCGGCTCTTGCGATCATTACCGCATCGCATCCCGTCTCCCGGAACATCCTCTCGGCATCCTCCGGAGTGCGCACATCACCGTTTCCGATGACCGGGATGGAGACGGCCTGCTTCACCTCACCGATGACGCTCCAGTCCGCGCTGCCCGAGAATCCCTGCTTCGCCGAGCGCCCGTGGATGGTGACGGCCCGGACGCCGACATCTTCCGCGATGCGAGCCAACTCCACAGCGCAGGCGTCGCCCAGATCCCAACCCCGACGGGTCTTTACGGTGACTGGCAGGCGCGTTGCGCGGACGCAGGCCTCCATCACGCGCCGTGCCTGGCCCAGGTCCCTCAGCAGAGCGGCGCACGCGCCCGTCTTGACAACCTTGGGGACCCAGCAGCCCATATTGATGTCCACAATATCCGCGCCGTGGTCCTCGGCCTTGCGGGCCGCCTCCGCTACGATGCCAGGGTCCGCTCCGAACAGCTGGACCGCCACGGGCCGCTCATCATCCGTCCAGTCGAACATCTGAAGGGTCTTCTCGTTGGCGTAATGAAGTCCGTAGCTGGACACCATCTCGCAGACTGTCAGTCCCACCCCTCCGCACTCCCGCGCCAGCAGACGGAACGCATGATTGGTGGCTCCCGCCATCGGCGCGAGCACCAGAGGCGGCCAGATGCGCATCTTTCCGATGCGCAGAGGCTTCAACTCCAACCGGTTTGTTTCCAGGACAAAGGCAATTGACATTGCGATGCGGGTGCGGCTCACTCCTGCCATCTATGATACGCGATATTCAGCCCCTCCAGCGTCAGATGCGGGTGCACACGATGGACCGTGCGGCAAAGCGGAGCCACCAGTTCGGCCAGCCCCCCTGTCGCCACCACCGTGGTGAACGGCCCGGCCTCTGACTCCAGCAGCTCCACCACCCGGTCCACCAGACCACTGTATCCCAGCAGGATCCCAGAGCGCAGGCATTCCGCAGTACTCCGGCCGAGCGCCGAAGTCGGCGGCTTCAGGCCCGGGTCCCGTAAACGGGCCGCCCGATCGAACAGTGACTGCGCCGAAGTGCCGAGACCCGGCGCGATGGCTCCGCCGGCGAAGTCTCCGTCGGCGGAGACGACGTCGAAGTTGGTGGCGGTGCCGAGATCCACTGCGCACGCCGGACCTCCGTACATCTCGTAAAGGGCGATGGCGTTGGCGATCCGGTCCGGTCCCAGATCGGAAGGCGGCTCGTAGCGGATCTTGATGCCCGGAGCGCTCTGCCAGTCCAGGATGAGTACCCGCCCGCAAATGCCCGCAAGCGTGCTGGCAAGCGCGCCCGTCAGGGCGGGTACCACACTTGCGACGCAAGCTCCCTGGATACTCTCCGCCTCAGACTCCATCGCCTCCAGCGCGTGGTCCAGCCGCTCTGCCAGACTCTCTGTCCCCAGAGACTCGCTGCTGAGTGCCAGGGTGCGGGTGGGCGGACCCATCCCGTCGAAAAGCCCGAAAGCCACCTTGTAATTGCCGGCGTCTACTGCCAGAACCATCGCCGCAAATGCTCCTCTGCGTGGGATCAACCACTCGTACACGCAAAAGGCGGTCCCGTGCGGGACCGCCCATTGTACCTCAGAACCCGGCGAGGGTTCACACAGCCGGCGCTCAGCGCGAGCTTGCCATCACTGCGGGCCCCTCTTCCTGCGGAGGGGTCCGGCGCAGGAACATCTGAGTGACCCAGAAGCTCCCGTCCTTGCCTTCGTGGATCCCCACGCCCACGTATTCGTAGGCCGGGTTCAACATGTTCTCCCGATGGTATGTGCTTTCCAGAAGCGCTTTTACGCCCCGGTTGACATCCACCCGGGAGCAGTAGAAAAGGTTCTCCGCCACCATCGCATACGGCGGACGCGCACCGAGCGCGGCCAGATAGCGCCGCATGGGGGTCTTCAGCTCGGGCGTGGGAGACTCGTGGGAGAAGTAGTCCTTCTCCGCCATCTCCCGGCTGTGGCGACGGGCCGCTTCGACAAGCACAGGATCAATCTGCAGAAGCGGCAGACGAAGTCGGAGCCGCTCCGCATTGGTCAGTTCAACGAATCTCGTCTCTTGTTCCGAAAGCGATATGCTGAAGCTTCCGGCCACCGCCGGAGGAGCGCAGGTCACGTCTGTCGAGGACGAGAAGCTGCTCGACATAAAGAGCATGCCCACGCAAAGCGCTAGACTGGTCATTCAAGTGTCCTCCCACCGCAACACTTGATACCTTCCATGGAGTTCTGTGCTCGTGTGCCCGTACTAATACGGGAAATGCCCCGGAGGCGCGCAGGATCTCGAAGTCGTGCGGGGACGCGTCACAGGAGCGATCTGCGGGCATCTTCCCGTGGTCCCTCCGGGAGGGCAGGCGGATAGAGAATGGTCCTTTCCACAACCGGATCCGCCATCTCAAGACCCTGTATATAATAACAGGTTCTCCCTGCCCGCGCGACCCCGTAATTGGTACTTTTTCTCGTGAGGGATCCGGGGAACGTATCTAACCGGAACGCCGTGGCGCGCCGTCGCGTCTTATTGGTGGAGGAGTCCAGGACCCGGCCGCGGGGTATCCGCAAATGTCCATCCGCACCGCCAGAATCTTTCTTCTGCTCACAGGGTTGTCTGTGCTACTGGCGGCCCTGGCCTTACCTGCGTCCGCGCGCAAGGAGCCGGACGAAATCCAGCTGGGCCGGGAGGCCGCCGCCGAGCTGGAGAAACAATACAAAGTCCTAAAGGACGAGGCGCTCCAGGAGAGGGTGGACCGCATCGGGCAGGAGCTGGCGAAGATCGCGAACGAACTGGAAGTTCCCGCGCTTTACGGCTCGTCGGAGCTGCGGAAATACGACTACGTCTTCAAAATTCTGGACGATAAAGACGTCAACGCGCTTTCGATGCCCGGCGGGTTCATCTACCTGAACAAGGGTCTGGTGGACTATGTGCAGTCCGACGACGAACTGGCCGGAGTGATCGCCCACGAAATTTCGCATGTCTCACACCGCCATATGATGAGCCTCATTCGCGAGCAGGCGAAGCTGAACAATCAGCTGGCCATCGCCCTGCTTGCGGCCATCATTTCAGGAGCACCTGCCGCCGATATCGGGAACGTGATGATGGGGGCGCGGTTCATCCAGATCGCCAAACTGAACGGCTACAGCCGGGAAGCCGAGAAAGATGCCGACATGACGGCCCTGGCCTACCTCTCGCACTCGAAATACAACCCGGTGGGAATGCTGACCTTCATGGAGCGTCTGGCCCGTGACGAGATCAACCGTCCTTCGGTGGAGTGGGGGATCTACCAGACACATCCCTACCCGGGAGACCGCTCCCGGGCCATCGTGGCCAGGCTGAAGGAGATGGGAGTCACCATTGACCGCCGCGCCGTGACAAAAGCTCCCACGGCGGAGGTGCGCGCTTCGGAGAAAGAAGGACTGTTCGAGATCTGGCTGGCGGGCAGGAAGATGTTCACTCCCGCCCCGGACGGCCAGAACGACTCCGAGAAAAGGGCTCACGAGATCAGTGAGCGGCTGAATGCCCTGCTGGACTCCGGTCTGCGGCTGCGCGACATCCGCCTGAGCCTGGAGCCGGCCGCCATCCTGGCTAGGGGCAGTGTGTTGATTGGGGTGACCGAGG
>CALCJH010000052.1 GCA_937967775.1 uncultured bacterium
AGCTGAAGGGCGGGCTTCCCGCGGTGCAGGCGTTCACGTCCCGGCTGGAGCTGTTCACCCTGGCGGAGAGCCTGGGTGGCGCTCAGTCGCTCATCTCCCATTCGGCCACCATGACGCACGCATCTCTCTCACCGGAGGACCGGGCCGCGCAGGGCATCACGGAAGGCCTCGTCCGTCTCTCCGTGGGGCTAGAGGATCCGGAAGACCTGGTGGAAGACATCCGGCAGGCGTTGGACAGTCTTCAGCCTCACCTGTAACGCTCCACCGTGAAGCGGTAGAGCCGGATGCCGCGGGGAGAGGACAGGCCGGCTTTGGACAGGCAGATGGCCAACTGCTGCTCGGGAGTGTCCACGCCCTCCAGGTCGGGCAGCAGAAGTCCGCGGCGGCCGAACCCTTCGACGATCAGGCCGTAACGCCTGGGGTCGTGCCCGGTGAGATCCGGGATGGGTTCCGGAGGAGTCAGCACGTCCACGGAATACTGAAGCCAGGGTAATTCTTCCGGTGTTACCGGCAGGAACCGTGGGTCTCTGGTGCCGGCCGAGATGGCATTCGCGATGATCTCCGCTGCCAGAGTCTCCTCCACCGGCTCGATGGTCCCGATGCATCCCCGCAGGGCCCCATCTTTCTTGAGGGAGACGAAACAGGCGGCCCGCCGCAGCAGATCCTCCGGCACATCATCCGGCGCCGGGAGCACTCGCCCGCGGCGCACATACTCCTCAAGAGCGGCCCGCGCCAGACGCGCGTGCGGAGACGAAGGTTCGCCTGCGTTCATCCTCTGCCTCCCCGGCTTTCCGCAGCCTCACCAGACCGCTCGACGGAAATTCTTTGCCCCACCCTCGGCTCCGTGCCGTTCATCAACCGCACAAGATTGGGCCGGTGCTTGATCAGGATGAACCCGGCCCCCAGCAATCCCAGATACAGATACTCCTGCGGAACAGGCCGCCCCCAGTAGGTATCCTGCAGATGGGAGGAGAGCAACATCAAGACGGGAACGCTAACACCCGCCAGAATGGAGGCAACGGAGATGTAGCGGGTCACCACTACCACCAGCACCCAGAGAAAGAACACCAGGCCGGCGATATGCGGCGCGATGGCGATCAGGACTCCCAGGCTGGTCGCCACACCTTTGCCGCCGCAGAACCCCAGGAACACCGAAAAGTTATGACCCAGGATGGCTGCGAGGGCCACGCCCACCACCAGGAGCGGGTCCACGTCCGGCAGCGACTGGGCATACCAGACCGGCCCCAACCCCTTCGCCGCGTCCAGCACGAAGCAGAGGAGAGCCGCCGGCCACCCCAGCACCCGCAGCACATTGGTGGCGCCGATATTCCCGCTGCCGTATTTCCGGATGTCCACACGCTTCCAGGCGAAGCCGATTAGCAGCGCGAACGGGATCGACCCGATGAGATAGGCCCCGGCCAGAAGCCCGGCTATTGTACTAGCGCCCACCCTTTCCTCCCTTCGCAGGAGCCACTGGATCCAGGTCTCCCTTTGCCCGCTTGACCCGCAACACGACCGGCGTTCCGGCAAACCCGAACTGCCTGCGCAGCTGGTTCACCAGATAGCGCTCGTATGAAAAGTGCATCAACGCGGGATCATTCACGAAGATGGTGACCGTCGGTGGACGCACCTGGCTCATCGTCGCATAGTAGACCTTGAGATCCCTGCCTTTGCGCGTGAGAGGACGGCTGTCCACCCATTCGCGAAGGAGGCGGTTCAGCTCGCCTGTGGGGATGCGGCGGTTGTAGTTGTCATAGGCCACCATCGCGCAGTCAATGGCCACATCCATGCCTTTGCGCTGCACGGCCGACGTGAAAGCCACCGGAGCGTAATCCAGGAACGGCATCTCCTCCCGGATGATGCGCTCCATCTCGCGGCGCGCCGTGAGAGAACGGTCGGGCGCCAGGTCCCACTTGTTCACCACCACCACGCAAGCCAGCCCGGCATCGCGGGTGTACCCGGCCACGCGCTTGTCTCCGTCCGTCAGACCGGCTGACGCGTCTATGACCAGCAGCGCCACGTCCGAGCGCTCCATCGCCCGCATGGCTCGGAGCGCGGAGTAGTACTCCACGGAGCCCTGCACCTTCCCGGCGCGCTTGATGCCGGCGGTGTCAATGAAGACCAGGCTGCGTCCCTGCCACTCGAAGGGGGTATCTATCGCGTCGCGCGTGGTCCCCGCGATATCCGACACGATGACCCGCTCCTCGCCCAGAATGGCGTTGATTAGGGAGGATTTGCCGACATTGGGCCTCCCCACCACTGCAAGGCGCACCGTGGATTCGTCGTAAGAGGGGGAACTGTCGGACTCTGGCAGGTGTTGCACGACGGCATCCAGGAGGTCCGCCACACCGCGTCCGTGATGCGCCGAGACGGGAAACATCCCCTGAAATCCCATCGCGTGGAACTCCGCAGCGGCAGCCTCCCGTGAAGCATCATCCACTTTGTTGGCCGCGACGAAGACCGGCTTGCGGCTCCTGCGCAGGTGCTCGGCCAGGTCGTGATCCGCGCCCGTCAGCCCCTGCTCCACGTCGGCCACCAGGATGATGACATCCGCCTCGTCCATGGCCATCTGAGCCTGTTCCACGATCCGGCTGCGCAACGGATCGTCGTCGCCCCAGAGAATGCCGCCGGTATCCGTCACGACGAACTCCCGGCCCCGCCACTCTGCCGGAGCGTAGATGCGGTCGCGCGTGACGCCCGGCACATCCTCGACGATGGCCACGCGCCGGCCGATGAGGCGGTTGAATAACGTGGACTTGCCCACATTGGGACGGCCCACGATCGCGACGACCGGTTTTGCCATTGTGTCTCCGAAACTGGGCGATTCGGCTCGCGTCGAACCGGGTCACCAGTCGGCGGATGCCGTAGGCACCGCCGGAAGCATTCTAGCATGCGCCGATTCGCCCGGCCTCAGAGCTTGCACCGGGGCCGCCGCTCTCCGACTGCGGCAGGAACTTCCGTCCGGCTGGGTGAAACCTTGGTCGGCGGCGCATCGGACGAAAGCCGCCTCGGAGGATCGGCGTGGCGTTTCTTGATGAAGTTGCGGAGCAGCCCGCGGTCTTGCGCGAGCTGATAGAGTTCTACGGCAGACGAGAGGGACGCGCACTGCTTACGAACGCGCGCACGTTGGCAGGAGTATCTCCCCGGAGCTATGTCTTCACCGGAATGGGAACGTCGGAGCACGCGCCGCACGCCGTGGCGGACCGCCTTGCCGACGCCGCGAGTGTTCCCGTGATCATCCGCGACGCGGGCGAGCTGCTGCACTACGGGCTGCGCTCTGTCAACTTCCACGACGCCGTTTTCGCCGTCTCACAATCCGGCGAGAGCATCGAGACCCGGAAAGTGGTGGAGTCCCTGAAAGGACATCCGCGGCTGATCGCAATCACGAACAATCCGGAGAGTACTATGGCACGGCTGGCCCGGGCGAATCTCCCCCTGCTTGCGGGCACCGAGGCATCCATCTCCACGAAGACCTATTCCAATACGCTGGCTCTGCTGGCCCTTCTGCCGGAGGCTTTGACCGGCCGGGAGATCACCGCTACCCTGGGAGCGCTGGAAGGCGTGGCTGGACAGATGGAAAGTTGGGTGGGGACCCGCGCAGCGGAGGCCAGGGCTGCGGCGGAGTTTCTGCGGGGCGCAGCTACCCTGACATTCGTCGCTCGCGGACCGTCAATGGCGGCCGCGCGGCAGGCCGCCCTGACGTTCCAGGAGGGCGTTCATCTTCACACCTCCGCACTGACCGGAGGAGCATTCCGACACGGTCCGATGGAGATGATCGGTCCGGACAGCTATGCCGTTTTCTTTGCCGACTCCTCTCCCGCCGGGGATCTGGTGCGCAGGATGGCCGCCGAAACCGCCTCCCTGGGAGCACGGGTGGTACTGTTTTCAGCAAAACCCGCCGAGTCCGCAAAGACGATAACGGTTCTGCTGATACCATGCCCCGAACCGCTCATCTTCCCGCTGGCCTGCAGCGTTGCTCAGGAGCTGATGCTCGAACAGATGGCCCGTGACCGGGGGCTCGTCGCCGGCGCATTCCGTCGGTCCGGAAAGATCACCACAACGGAATGACCTCCGGCTGGGGCCGGAGCTCAGGGCAACTGGCGATGTGTACCGTCGCACATCGGCTCATTCGCGGTGTGCTTGCAGCGGCAGAGCGCGATGTTCCTGGCGGTTTCCAGGGTGAACTCCAGCGGCGTGAAATCCGTTCCCTCGTGAGACCCGTCGCAGAATGGCTGGTCCTTCGACAGGCCACAGCGGCACCAGTAGTAGGTTCCCGGCTCCAGACGGATGACGGAAGGACTGCGTTCGGCGATGACCGGTTCAGACATGCTTCAATCCTTTGAGATGAGTGATTCTGGCGGTGCCGGCACGTGCAGAACGGCTGACACATCGGAAAATGAAACCGGCCAGCGGTCCGGAGGGTTCCCGCGCCGTGAGGCCGCTCCGGCGATCATCCAGCAGGGAGGGGACTGCTCCGGGTCGAACATCTCCGGCAGAACACGCAGGGAGAGCTGGATTTGTCTGACGTTTTCCGGATGATCGAACAGTCCGGCGTGGTGCCGGTGGTAGTGGCCACAAGCGACGAAGAGGCTCTGCATACGTGCCAGGCGCTGGCGCGGGGAGGCCTGCCCGTGGCGGAGATCACCTTCCGCACCGCAGCAGCTGCGGCGGCCATCGCCCGGGAGCGTCGCGAGATGCCGGAAATGCTGGTGGGCGCGGGAACGGTGTTGACGGTGGATTCCGCGCGTCAGGCGCTGGACGCCGGGGCAGCATTCTTGGTCAGCCCGGGATTCAGCCGCGCAGTGGTCCAGTTTGCCATCGAGAAAGGGATCCCGGCACTGCCGGGCTGCAGCAATCCCACAGACCTGATGGCCGCCGTGGAGATGGGCCTGGAGTGGGTGAAGTTCTTCCCGGCCGAGCCTCTGGGAGGGCTCGGGATGCTGAAGGCTCTGGCCGCGCCGTTCGGGATGTTGAAGTTTGTGCCCACGGGAGGTATTGACGAGACCAATCTCGCCGTCTATCTCTCATTCAAGCAGGCTCCCGCCTGCGGCGGAAGCTGGATGGTCCGGAAAGAGCTGGCCCAGGCGGGGCGTTTCGACGAAATAGAACGCCTGACGGCCGAGGCGGTGGGCATTGTGCGGGCCGCCAAAGGACTTTAGACTTTTCCGGCGTTCTGCGGGAGGCAGAACAGCCCTTTCTTGCAGCGCGGGCCGGATATTTGCCAGTCCCCGGCCGGCTTGATGGAATCTCAGGTTGCAGGGAGACAGCACAGGTTGAGCTTCAGAGTCGTCACATTTGGAGAGATCATGCTGCGGCTGAAATCGCCGGGACACGAGCGGCTGTTTCAGTCCCCGTTGCTGGAAGCCACGTTTGGCGGGGGCGAGGCGAATGTCGCGGTGTCGCTCGCGAACTTTGGTGCGGACGCGGCTTTCGTCAGCGTGCTTCCCGAGGGGCCGATCGGAGACGCTTGCATCGGTGAGCTGCGGCGCTTCGGGGTGGACACGTCACACATTACCCGCTCCGACGGGCGGATGGGCATCTATTTTCTGGAGAACGGCGCCAATCAGCGTCCCTCAGTGGTGGTGTACGACCGCGCAGGTTCCTGTATGGCGAAGGCCGGTCCCGGAGACATAGACTGGGAAAAGGTGCTGGACGGGGCGGACTGGTTCCACGTGACCGGCATCACACCCGCCCTGTCTGCCTCGGCCGCCAATCTGGCGCTGGAGGCGGTGCAGGCGTCGAAGGAGAAGGGTCTTACGGTCTCCTGCGACCTGAACTATCGCGCCAAGCTCTGGAAATACGGCAAAAGCGCTCCGGAAGTCATGCGTATGCTGATGGGCTTCGTGGACGTCGGCATAGCCAACGAGGAAGACTGCCAGAAATCGCTGGGCATCCAGGTGAACGTCTCCGTGGAATCGGGCCATCTGGAGACCGATGTCTACAGAGCGCTGACGGACCGCGTGCTTGAGGAGTTCCCGAACGTGCGGGCGATGGCTATCACCCTCCGTGAAAGCCGAGGCGCGGACATCAACGGTTGGTCCGCCTGCCTGAACGACCGCGAGGCATTCCACGTCAGCCGGAAGTACGAGATCACGGACATCGTGGACCGCGTGGGTGGCGGCGACGCCTTCGCCGCCGGGTTGATCTTCGGAATGCAGCGCTATCAGAGCTCCCGGGAGGCCCTGGAGTTCGCCGTGGCCGCTAGCTGCCTGAAACACTCCATACCCGGCGACTTCAACCGTGTCTCCGTCTCCGAGGTGGAGAAGCTGATGGGCGGCGACGCCAGCGGGCGCGTGCAGCGCTAGAGCGTGCGACGCCCTTCAGAGGCGCTCCACCGAGAACCCGCCGTCCACCATCAGCACGCTGCCGGTGGAATAGGAGAAGTCTCCCCTCAACAAGGAGGCCACGGCCCGTCCGACGTCGTCCGGCGTCCCCCATCTCCGCTGAAGTAGGAGGCCCTCCGCAATCAGGCGATCGTATTTCTCCCTGACACCTGAGGTCATGTCGGTCTCGATGATGCCGGGCCGGACTTCGTAGACGCGAATGCCGTGGTCAGCAAGGCGCACGGCCCAGAGTCTGCTGGCCATGGCGAGACCGGCTTTCGTGATACAGTAGTCCCCCCGGTTCACGGAGGCTGTCGTCGCGGAGATGGACGTAATGTTGATGATCGTCCCCTCCCACGAAGGATCTGCCCCGCGCTGTTCCAGCATCCAGCGGGCCGCCGCCTGGGTCAGGAAGTAAGGGCCTTTGAGATTGATGGAGATGAGGCGGTCGAAGCTCTCTTCCGAGGCGTCCAGGATATCGGCCCGCACATCCGGGGCGACACCGGCGTTGTTCACCAGCGCGTCCAGACGTCCGAACCTCTCGCGTGTCATATCGAGAATGCGAGCGCGCCCTTCCGGGTCGCCGATATCCGCGCGCACGTAGAGAACTCCCGGAGAGCAGCCTTTCAGGACATCAAGCGCCTCTGCCGTCTCGCTTTCCGGCCGCCGGCCGTTGACCACCAGGGACCAACCTTCGCGCGCCAGAGCGCACGCGATCCCCAGCCCGATGCCACGCGTCCCGCCAGTGACAATCGCAACCCTATCCATCCGCCAGAAGCTCCTTTGACAACCCGCCGTAGAAGACCAGGTCCGGTCCCCCGGAGGCCATCCTCTGCACCAGCAGGGCAGCCTCGCGCAGGTGATAGTCCCCCCACATGCTGGACTCCCCGCACGGGACCTTCTTCCCCTCGGGCACATGGTCCCATCCGTTGGGACGATGGTACACACTGTGGAGCAAAAGACCCTGGTGATCCGGCTCCACGCTGAGATAAGGTTCCTCCAGCAACCGCTTCAGCACAGTCAGACCCGCCTGCAGATAACGCTCTCCCTCATCTTTACGTCCCCGCCTCTCCAGCCAGCGGCCCAGGCGAACCAATCCCTGCGAGGCGATGGCAGCGGCCGACGAGTCCACCGGTTCATACTCGTTGAACGGCTCCGCCGGGTGGGAGAGATAATCTCCCATATGCCGGAGTCCCGGCGCGCCCGTATCCCAGTAGGGGATGCCGTCGGAGGGCGTGTTGACAATGTAGAAGTCGCACGTCGCGAGCGCCGCATCCAGCAGGAATCCCTCCACCTCCGCACGTCCCCCGTAAGGCTCCAGTGCGCTGTCCGGCATTTCTGAGAGGAACTCAAGCTGCTCCGCGCAGCCGCACATCACCCAGGCGAGGCCGCGCGTCCACGTGGTAAACGGCGAGTAGCCCTGCTGGCTGTTGGGGCAGCGGTAACTGCCGTCATTGGTATTGAAGATGCTTTCGTGCGCCACGCGTCCGCGTACGTCATAGGCGTCCCTTCCGGTCCCGTAGTAAACGGTATATCTGGCGGTAGCGCGCGCATGGTCCAGCAGCCGTCCCAGCAGAGAGATTCGCCGGTCCTTCTCGCCCATCAACTCGTGCCCCAGCGCGTGCGCTACGGCCAGCGAACGCAGCGAACGGATGGTATCCGCGAAAAGCGAGTGCGGCCCGTTGAAGGAGTAAATGAAGCCTCCCCCACCGGCGATGGACGCCCAGCGGCTCGCCTGGACGGCTCCACTGCATTTGAGCGCAAGAATATAGAACTCCCGCTCCCAGCTGTCGCTCGGGATACGGCCTTCCTGCATCAGGCGCAACAGGTTGCCGTAGGTGCTGATATTGTTGAAACCGTGGTCGTGTACGCCCTTGTGGGTGACATGCCCGGCCATACGGTGCACAGTGTTTTCCCGGCCAAGCTGGAGGAAACGCTCCTCGCCGGTTGCATCGAACTGGAGGATGGCCGATCCGAACTGGAAGCCCTGTGTCCACTCGGTCCAACCCCGGGCCGTATAACGCCCCCGGACAGTGAAGACGGGCGCTCCGTCCTCCGGACGCCACGATTCCTCGATATCCAGCACCTTTTTCGCGGACAGCTCCCACATCCGTTCGATGCCCGGGAGCAGGTCCGCCGGGCGGATATCCCTTGCTATCTGCAGCATAGTGTGAAGATCTCTCCCCCGAACCTTCTATTCGACAGGCGCGGCCACGGAGCGGTCCGGCGGCCCGACCCTGCGGACTTCCACGTCGTCGAACAGGTTGCAGTTGAATGTCAGCCCGTGCACCTGAAGATGATGCAGGAAAACGGTCATATACGGCCCGATGGGCCTTACTCGGAGACTCAGGCGGCTCCAGGCCTTGTGGCTGGGACGCGCGGGCGTCCAGATGACGTACGGCGCCTGCGGATCGCGGCCACCCGCCGGATCCACTCCCAGACGATTAGCCACGTCCCCGCGCACTCCCTCGCCCGTCTGATAGGTATAGCTCCAAACGCTGACCTCGTAAAGCGCGTGCGGCTCTACAGCGAGCGTCTGAAAGATGCCGCCATCCTTGATGTTAGACCCCGCAACCGCCCCGTAAAAACCTTTGCCAGAATGC
Organism: uncultured bacterium; assembly: GCA_937967775.1. Taxonomy (GTDB): domain Bacteria; phylum Armatimonadota; class UBA5829; order DSUL01; family DSUL01; genus CALCJH01. Next base: position 8,927 of record CALCJH010000052.1, read on the forward strand.
GGTTGGAAACCCTGTGGGTGCTCCGGTAGCCCTTTGTGCCAGCCGGCCGTCTGCACTCCTTCTGTGGTACCGAAGCGGCTCCAGTCGCGGAACCATGTGGGGTGGCTGACCGGTTCCTCGAAGCCCGGATTCCTGAGCTCGGCCGGGTGATCGCGCGGCGGCAGCAACAGGTCCAGGGAACTTTCCCCATCCTGCACCGTGAGCGGCGCCGCAGCCGCCTGATAGTCCGGATGGAAGGCGGCAATACGGTAATCGCCCGCCGGTAAGCCTTCAATGCGATAACGGCCCAGAAAGTCGGTGCGTGTCCACTTCCCCAGCGGCACAGTAAAAACTACCGCGTCCGCCAGATACTCGCGCTCCCCGAACACGACGTTGTTTCCGGCCACCGACCCAGAGACAACCCCCTCGCCCGAGATCCCGACCGCGCCGGGAAGCGGCCAGGACGCCTCGTGAACGGAGAGGTCATCGAACCACACCGTACCGGATTGCGCGTCCACTCGCAGCGATACCCAGAGGCGTCTGGCCTGCGGCTGGGGCGAGACCACGAGCGTCAAAGGGGTCCAGTCAACAGTTCCGGAGCGGCCAAGAGGGATCTCCGCAGTCGCGAGCTCCCGCGCCGAGCTATCTGTCACCTTGATGTTCAGCGAGGCCCCGGCACCCTTTCCTGGCACGAGATCGAGGGTCTTCACCCACACCTCGGCCGCATATACCCGTCCCGGCAGGACGGACTCATAACCGGTCACCTGCCAGACAGTGGCCGGACGGCCGTTGGCCTCGATTCGAAGGCTTGATGCGCCGCTGCGTTTTATGTTTTCGTCCATCGAGACGGATTGCCCCTCAAGCGACGCGGTATAGCCCGGCGGCGCCTGAAGGGTCGCCGGACCTTCGATCGGCGCCACCAACCCCACCCGGTCAACCTCCACGTTCCACGTCAGGGCACCAGCAGGAGTCAGGGTGATCTCCTCAGGACCCGCAGCACGAAATCCGTCGCGGAATCCCGAAATGGTGTACCGGCCTTCAGGCACGCCGGCGATCTCGAAGCGTCCCTCTCTGTCCGTGACGGCGGCATAATACGGCCCGGAAGGCCGGCGGATCCAGACGATGAAGTCCTCCACTCCCCGGCCCAGCACGGAGTCCGTGACGCGCCCGATCACCCGGCAGGAACCTGCTGGTAGAAAATCGCTGCCTTCTGGCTTGGGCAGGTCGCGTATGGCCGTATAAGCGGGAGTCAGCGAGTAATCCTCCCGCACCAGATCCCATCCGTTCCAGTTTTGCCAGCGCACATCCTGAAGCACGAACAGCATCACGGCGCGGATGTGAGGGTCGGGGGCCCAGTGGTTGGTGTAAGCATCCACCAGGTAGCGCGCCCTCAACTCTTCCGTGATCTTCGGGAAGCGCCGGTCGCGCTGGTTGCCCAGCTCGTAGCCGGTCTCCGTGGCGATGAGCACAGGGTCTTCCACCCCGAAACGCTTGAGCAGGTCTACCAGCTCGTGATGGCAGTCCAGGGCATAGTTGTCGAAAATGCGCGCATATCCCGGCGGATGATTGACGCCGTACGGATGGAATCCCCAGTGATCCACGTGGCGCACCAGTTCCGGCGCCTTGCGCAACATAGCCTCGTAGAAGTCCAGCGCGCATCCGGCCATCCCCGCCGTTCCAAAGCTGAGGGAGGGGTCAACCCTTTTGAAGGCCCGGCTGGCCGCCATACAGACTTCCGCGTATGCTTCGGGATGATCCGCGAAATACCCGCCGTTCACCTCGTTCCCGTACTCGAAGTAGGGAATGACCAGACCACGGCGGTATACTTTGCGAAGCCAGTCTTCGTACGCCCGTTCGAACGAGGTGAGCGAACCGTCCGGGTCACGACGAGGCACATTGCGGTCGGGGTCCTCGTAATACTGCGGCGGGAGGTGAAAGCCGGTGACCACCGGGATGAGGTGCATTGCACGGCACAGCACCAGAACCCGCTCCAGATCGTCAATCCCCCCATCCGTGAAGTCTGTCCCCACCCGGACATAACCCCACTGGCCGACGAGATCCCTTGCCAGCCGGAAATGGGTAAGCATCCCGGTGGAGTCTCCTCCGTCGGTCAGGGTCATCACTCCGTAGGGGTTGTTGGCTGGGCAGCTTGCCGGCAGGCAGAAAGCAAGCAACGCCACGGCCAGACAGCGCGGCAGACGCATTCAGAACCTCCGGGGCCGGCGCAGATCGCGACCGGCCCCGGCAGGGTTACACACGCACGTCCCGGACTCCTCCGGGAATCAGCTCAACGGGGTCTGCGGTAAAAGAATGGCAGAGGGTTCTCGAACCCGATCTCCTCGCTGTCCGCCACGCGCTCCGTGCCGCCCACGAACAGATACCCTCCCGGCTTGAGCGCCTGGAAGAACATCCGGTTGACCCGGTCCTTGGCCTCGTCCCCGAAATAGATGACGACATTCCGGCACACGATCAGGTCAAAGACGCCCGGCGCGGAATCCGCCAGCAGGTTGTGCTTCACGAACCGAATCAGGCGCATCAACTCCGGCTTGGCCTTCCAGGTTGTGCCCTCCCGCACGAACCAGGAGGCTCGGCGCTGAGCGTTGACATTCTTCATGTCCGGGTCCTGGAACTCTCCCTTCGCGGCGGCCTTCAGGATGCTTTCGTCAATGTCAGTCGCCAGGATCTCGCAGGACACCCCTGGCAGTTTTTCCTGCGCCAGAACCGCCAGGGAGACCGGCTCCGCTCCGTAAGAGCAGCCGGCGCTCCAGATGCGGATGCCGCGCTTTCCCTCCGCGATCTCCGGAAGGATCCGATCCGCCAGAGTGCCGAAATGCTCCGGGTTGCGGAACAGCTCTGAGACGTTTATGGTCAAACGGTCCAGAAACACCTGCCTGACGCTGGGATTGGTGTCCAGAAGGCGCAGGTAGGCAGCATACCCGTCGGCTCCGGCCCGCTCCATGGAGCCCTTGAGCCTGCGTTGCATCTGCTCCTGCTTGTACAGAGCCAGGTCTATGCCGGTGCGCTGCTTGATCTGCGCGATGAACTCTTCGTATGTCAGATCCGACTGTCTCAACGTCCAGACCTCCCGGGCACACTCACTCTTCCACTAGGCCGCCATCGCCCTGCGACGACGCAGCATATCCAGCATAGAAGCCACGTCCACAATCAGGGCGATATGGCCGTCACCCAGGATCGCCGCGCCTGAGAAGCCCGGAATCTCCCCGAGATAAGAGCCGAGGGACTTGACGACGATCTCCATCTTTCCGACCATCTCATCCACTGCGAATGCGGCGTTCTTGCCGCGGCTCTGCACGATGACAACGGTGAACTCCTCCTGCTCCGGGATGAACCTGTCCCGCCTCTCGAAGACCGAAGCGGCGCTGATGAGCGGAAGCGTCTCGTTCCGGACGACGACGCACGGCACCCCCTCGATGGTGTGGATGCGGCTGGACTGCTCGATGGTGGTGGAGACCACGGAGGCAAGCGGTATGGCGAACAGCCGCCCATTCGACCGGACGATCAGCGCGGGAACGATGGCCAGCGTCAATGGCAATCGCACTGTAAACCGAGATCCCTGACCCGGGGTGGAGGAAACCTCGATCTGGCCGTGGAGCTTCTCGATGTTGTTCTTGACAACATCCATCCCTACGCCACGCCCGGAGATCTCCGTGACCTTCTCGGCGGTGCTGACGCCGGAAGCGAAAAGCAGCATCAGGCTGTCACGCTCGTCCAGTTTGGAGGCCGCTTCGGCGGAGATCACGCCTCTGGCCACGGCAGCATCGCGCACCTTTGCAGGATTAATCCCTTTCCCGTCGTCCTCGATCTCGATGACCACATGGCCCTCCTCGTGACGCGCAGACAGAACCACCCGCCCTGTCTCCGGCTTGCCTTTCTCCAGCCGCTCCGAGGGCTTCTCGATGCCGTGGTCGATCGCATTGCGAAGCAGGTGGGTCAACGGATCGACAATATCCTCCAGGATGGAGCGATCGAGACCCGTCTCTTCGCCCTCCAGGATGAGATCCGCCTTCTTTCCCAGCTTCTGGCACAGATCCCGGACCATCCGCGGGTAGCGCCGAAACACCTGCCCCACGGGCAACATCCTCATGCGCATGATCTCATCGTGGATATCCGTGACGATGCGTCCCAGGTGGCTGTTGATGGCGCGAAGGCTCTGGACGGACTCGTCCGATTCGAACTTGCCGGCCAGATTGCCCTCAATGAGAGCCAGGCCGGTGCGGTCCACCACCAGCTCTCCCACCAGGTTCACCAGTCTGTCGAGCAGCTCCACCGCCACGCGGACGGTCTGCATGCCTTCCTGCGAGTCCACTGCCGCCTTACGCTGAGCAGCACTCCGGGACTGCGCCGGCTCAGCAGTGGTCTTGTGCGCGTCTGACGCCCTCAGAACTTTGCAGGACTCGATCTCGGGGATATCCGCCACGCGTGCGGCAAGCGCTTCGGCGTCCGCCTCCTCGGGCAGATCCACACCCACTGTCAGAACGTCCGAAACCTGGAGCGAGTCCAGAGCCTCGCCTGCCGGATCCGTCCACAGCACATTGCCCGCGCTTTCTAAGGTCTGGGTGGCCATGAAAGCCCTGACCGCGGGCATCTGACAGTCCTGCCGGAAGCGGATCTCGAATCGCGTGCCGGGGCCTTCGGCAGCTTTGCGCGCCTGCTTTGGAGAAGACTCCCCGGCAGCCGAGCGAGAAGGCATAGCCTCAGCCAGTCGCGCACGGACCTCCGCAACCTCCTCCTCCAGCCCCGTGCCAGAGGCATCGCCTTCCTGAAGGCCATCCACAAAGGCTCTCAGGATCGCTGTCGTGGCCAGAAGGCTGTCCACCGCAGCGCTGCGGGCTTCGGGAGGTGCGCTTCGCAGCGCGTCCAGAAGGTTCTCCGCGTCGTGGGTGAGGTCCTTGATGTGGGTGAACCCCATCGTCGCCGACGACCCTTTCAGGGTATGCGCGGCGCGGAAGATGGCGTTCAGGATATCCGTGTCGGAAGGCTCTTTCTCCAGCCTCAAAAGGCCGTCGTCGAGCTTCTCGATCTGCTCGTTCGCCTCCTGAATGTAGACATCCAGAAATTCGGAGAAATCTGTCTCGTTGACCATCCGCTCCTCCACCGGCGATCCCCGCGCGAAGAATCCGGACGGGGATGCGGTCAAACTCGGGCTTCCGGTCAGTTATTATCGGCGCGCGAGAGGTCCTCCTGAATGGTCCTCAGGATGGAAGCGGTCACCGTTCTCACCTAGAGGCCGGCGGAAACAAGGCGTTCAATCCACTATCACGTCGAACGTAAACGTGCCGGAGGCTCCAGGGGCAACGGAAGCGACCTGCCATCGGAGGATGCGGTTTTCGTGGTCATACTCCCCGCCACCGCTGGCGCTGCCCGCCACGTAAGAAGTATGTTCCGGCACGCGACAGGAAACCGCGACGCCAGATGCGACGGTCTCCCCCCGGTTAGTATAAGTGACGGTGATGGTCATCCGGTCCCCCGGACGGGGATCCGGAATGCTTCCCGTGAGCACCAGATCGAGCACCGGAGCCTCCTCTGCCAGGGCAACGGTGGTAGGGCCGGACGAATCCGAGGTATTCCCCGCGTGGTCGAACGCACGGACGGTGTAAGTGTAAGTCTGCCCGGCCCGGACGTCCGTGTCCGTAAGGGAAGTTCCAGAGGTCGTGGCGAGCAATTGACTGCCGCGAAACACCTGATAACCCGCCACCCCTACCGCATCCGTAGCCGCCTGCCACTGCAGGCGAACCTGGGCGCCTCCGAGCACAGACGCCGTGACTCCCTGCGGCGCGTCTGGCGGCGTCTGGTCCAGCGTAATAGTGGCGGAAACCGAGGGGGACCAGTTGCTAGCAGCATCCCGGAAACGCACGTAGATTGTCTTCGGTCCATCGCCGGCGGGCAGGGTCCAGCTTTTCGACGAGGCGAAAGACTCAGCTGCCGACCAGGAGCTCCCGTTGGATGAGAACGCCATCTGGGTCACGCCACTGAGGTTGTCCGATGCCGTCAGCGCCAGCGTCACGTTGCGCGAGGTGGTGTAGGCCGCACCGCCTTGAATAGCTACCGTTCCGGAGGGAGGAGTCGTATCCACCCGGATCAGAGCAGATCGGACCGGCTCCTGATTGCCTCGCGCATCCACGGCTCTGAACTGGAGCGCATGGTTTCCCTGCCCCAAGGTGAACGGCCCTGTATACAGGGTAGAGGTGGCGAAGCCGTTCAAGGAATAGTAGATGGCCTGAATCCCACTCCCGCCGGGGTTGTCCGTTGCGGTCAGCGTAACGGTCACAGCCTGAGCGCTCCATCCCCCTCCGGGGTCAGGACTGAGAGAGATCGCTGTAACGGGAGGTTCCGTATCCTCAGGAACCGTAGGACCTCCCTGATAGCCTTCGACCAGGTAGAGTTTGCCCTGACTGATGTTGGCGTCGGAGGAGTTGTAAACGGCGATCTCATCCACCTTGATGCTGGACGCCCCGGCGGCGCGGACGAAGTGAATCGCCACATACCGTGCATCAACCGGCGCCGCCAGGTTGATTGTGATGTCCCCGGGCCCCGAAAGCCCGGAATTGGTCCAGACTGCGCGTTCCGTAAAGCCGTCTCCAGCGAAGGTCTCGAACTCGAAGCGGTCCCCGGCAACATACGTCGCGGAGGGGATGGTGAAAGTGACTACACCATTGGCAGAAGTAAACTCCGCTCCCGGCGTGGCAGTGCCCTGAGCGCCCGAGACGGAGCCGGTCACCGTGAACGATGAGGGACCCATGGCTGTCACCGTCCAGCGTTCGGTCTTCAGCTGCGCGGACGTGTCCGCGACTTTCACCACAAAGGGAGCGACTCCCGCCTGTCCGATATGCCGGGCAGCGACCCGCCGCGGCCGCGCAGTTGAGTCGGTCGCCGTGAGCGATGTCAGAACCCGGATCTGCGCCACGCGCGACCGGTCCTGCACCCCCACCACCACTTTCTCGACGGAATGTTTCCCGCTGGAAGGCACCGGGTTGTCGCTGGCATCATAAGATACAAGGTCCACCAATATCCCGCGGTTGGTCGCCGCGTTGCGGTACGCCCAGTACATCGGCTTCGGGAAGATCCCGTTTATGATCTTCTCCTCCGTCCAGAGCGTAGCCGCATCCGGACCGACGTGCCGGAACGTAAACGTCTGCGGACTCGGAACGCTCAAAATCTCGTACGCCTGCACACCAAACGCCGTCTTGGCCTGGAAATATACTAGGTCTCCCGGACGGTAGGGATGCGGGTCAACCGTAGTGATGGTCACGATGTTGTTCGAGCGTGAAGCACTCTGGATCTGCGCGCGGTGGAAATAGAAAAGACCGTCATGTCCGCCGAACCCGTGATCCTCCCGGCTGCCCACAGGCTCCTCATCCATCGCCGGCCACCAGGACATCCCACCCGCGTAGTCCAGTCCACGGGCCATCATGGCCAGTCTCAAGCCATACTCGGCCTGCTTGCGATCGTTGTTGCCGCCTCCCCAGCAGGTGACCCCGCTGGTGCTGGACATCTCGGTGAAGTAGACTTTCTT
>CALCJH010000053.1 GCA_937967775.1 uncultured bacterium
GACCGCCAGAACAGCCACAGCCTGTCGTAGGACAGCGGCCCGCCGAACGTCGCCGGGAATACGCTGCGGTCCACATTGTGAAGCGGCCGCAACGTCTTCTCCATAAACCCGAACGGAGCCGTCGCCGCCTGCGACCCGCTGCTCAGGACCCATGTCTGAGGCGTGTAATCCGCCACCACGCGGTCCTTGACCGGCAAAGGCTTCTCGAACTTAACCGTCCCCGCCGAGGCATCCAGGACCACCCGGCCATACCGGTCCGCGAACGCCTGGCTGACTCGCGAGGTATCGTATATCACCAGGCCGGTCTCATCGTCCACCTGCCGCGGAGCATCGCTGATGATATCCGGGCCGGCAAACGTGTTCGCGGCCGGGTCCCATCGCCAGACGGCGATGACCGGATACTCCGAAGTGTCGCGGCCCGATGGCCGCCGCCAGGCCAGATGCGCGCTGCGGTACAACCCGATGGACGCCGTATCCCGCACGAGCTCCTCATTGAAGACACGCGCCAGCGGCTGGATGGACAGCGAGCTTCCCGAGACCCGGTAGCGCGAAAGCAACAGCGAGGCATTACCGCGATTCCGCACAATGCCGCTGTAGACCACGTCCACGCAGTCCATCAGCTGCGGCGCGCCCGTGTTCATCGGGTCCGGACGGCGCAGCCCGGGACGGAAGATCCCCGCCGGCTCCGCCGCGGCTATCACCGAGGCCGGGATTACCAGCTGGGTGTCCGGACTCCAGGCGTTCGGGGCTCCCGCATTACTGTTGACCGTGTAAAACAGCCTGTATTGGCCGCCGAGGCTGGAGTGCCAGAACACGAACAGCCGCGGCCCACGCACCAGGATGCGCGGAGAGAGTTTGGGTGTGGTGTAGTCCTGCGTGGGAATGGTCCTGATGCTGCCGGTGTCCAACAATCCCTGAGAGTCGGCGCGGGCATAGAACAAGCGATACTCAGTCCGGACCGGCGCTCCGGGCGTTGTGGTCTTGTCCACCTGCCCCAAGAAGACAAACCAGGTCGCGCCGGACAGGATATCCTGTCCCACGCTGGGGCTGGTGAACTTGGCGGTGCTTGGCACAATGGTTCCCGGCAGGCCGTCCGGCTCGCCCGGGAAGAGCGACGCAAGCTGAGCCGGTTGAGGCCACGCCGTCCCGGCGTCCACAGGCGTCCACCACCGCGCCGGGCCGCCCGAGGGGATCTGCGGGATAAAGCCGCCGGTGTTGGGGTCGAACTGCAGCACGGACCGGAAGATCCGCCACGGCTGACCCGGTGTGATGTCCGTCTCGCGGTTGCTGGTCCAGACCAGCGCCAGCGGACCGGTATTCACCGCCCCCGGAGGACCGCTCCAGACCCGGTAGGCCGCCGGCTGCGCGTTACCCCATCGCGGCTGAGACGGATCCGGCATATCCACGTTCGGCAGCGAACCCTCCGTCACACCACCTGTCAGACGCCCCTCGCGCACCGTCACCGTAAGAGTCATCGAAGGCGATGTGACAGGATTGCCGATGTTCATCCCGTCCGGCCGCCGGGCCACGATGGGCACCACCTGGGAATAGGTCCCGGAGGGTGTCCCGATGGGCACCCGCACCGAGATGAGCGGGAGCACCGGTTTCGGGATGTCCGTTCCCGGCGGACTGCTATTCACCAGCGCCTCATACTGATACTGATCCGGCAGAGTCAGGGTCGTCGGCCCGAGCGCCCCCACCAGAGGCTTGGACAGCACGTAGTTATATCCGTTCAGGGATAGCGGCAGGGAATTCGGGGCCGCCCCATGATACTGGGGATCCAGAGACGACACGATGTTGAACGCCGACAGGCCAAAGCCTTCGCCCGGATCCAGCGCCCCGTTGTTGTTGAAGTCCAGCGCCTGGACCTGCTCGCTGAACAGATGCCTGAGCTGCGGAGGCACCCACGGCGCCTGCACCGTATTCAGGATGCGAAGATCCACCAGGTTGACGTTACCATCGTTGCGGATGGTGAACGGCCGGAACAGCGACGCGGACGGGAATCCAGAGAACGGGATGAACTCGTCAGCCGGAGCCGAGATGCCGAACCCCACCGGCCGCTTCCCGATGTCAACCGTGCGCTCCTCGGCATACATATTGAAGTCCGGAAGCACTTCCACCGCGTAGAACCACTCGCGGTAGACTTCGGAGCCATCCAGAGGACGTCCCGTGACACGCTCATCTGCAAGGTCTAACTGCCCCGCAACGGTTCCCTGCGCGTTCGCGTCCACCCATGCCCGCACCCGGGTGCGGTAAGGCGCTGAGCCCGGCGGCTGGTATTTCGGCACTTCCGTGACCAGTTCCAGCGGGTCCGGCGTGACCCAGCGGGAGTCCGGCGGGCCCGCATCCGGGCCGCTGGTGGGCAACAGGGACGCCGCACCCCGCGTAGGATCCGCACCGTCCAACTTCTTGGTCACTACCAGACTTGTTGCCGGGAGGTCCGGATAATACTTGCTGCTGTTGATGTACCCGGGCGTCGCGCTGGTCTCCCAGGGGAGCTGGAAGAGCGGCGGGCCAGGAAACCGCATCTCGTTGCGTCCGACCCTCAGACTGCTGATGAGCGACTGAGGATTGTTCGGGCGCGTGTAGCCCAGCAGGCTGCGATCCGCCAGATAGACCAACTCCGGCCGGCTGTTAGCGCCGTGGCGGGCGGGGTCCGAGCGCAGAACCGGTATGGCGTTCGCCGGAACCTGACCGGCGCTCTCATCATACATCCCGTTAAAGCGGGTGCCGTAGTCATCCCGCCCCGGTTGGAACGGCCTGCCGGCCACGCCCTTCCATCCCGGTCCCACAAACCCCAGCGACGGGATGGAGATGGCCAGCGGGTTGTTGATGGTGAATAGGCGCGGCGGCGATGTCCGCCGGGCCGGGTCAATACTGCTGATGTCGTTGTCCTTGGGAACCGCGGCGGTCAGGGTCCGGCCTCTCTGACCCTGCTGCGCCTGCGTCTGCAGCTGCCCCGTAATGGTGTAGGACGCGCCCGGCGTCATCAGCTTGGTGGCATCCAGCACCCAGGCGAACTTGGCATAGTAGACAGTACCCGTCCTGCCATCCACCTCCACCTGCTTGGAGTACTGGGCGCTGGCGGTCTGGGTGGCAGTGAGCAGCGCTCCTGCCTCGCTCCCCTGACCCACATTCTGCATCCGGAAGCTAATGCGGGCGTTGCGGTTCTCGAACGTCCAGGCCAGCACATAGATGGTCTCGCCCCACTCGAAGGCCTGCGGAGGGGTACCGCGTGGATGGCGATTTGTGCGCCCTTCACTGTAGACCCCGCTCAGGTCGAAGTATCCTTCGGGATCGTTGTAGTCCTCCTGGCTGACTACCTCCAGGTCGAAATAGGCACTTCCGCCACTCTCGCTGTCATTGTATTCCTGTCCGGGCGGCTGCGAAGGGATGCTGGGGTCTCCGACCGGCCATCCAGCCCCGCCGTTGGCACGGCTGATGAACGCATACATCCGGCCGTCATCGCCGCCCACATACGCCCAGTGATCCGATACCGCCGGCGAAGAGAACACGGTATCCGCCAGGGTGTTCCAGCCCCAGACCTGCGGCGAGGCTGTGTCCAGCGACATCCCCACGAAGATGCCAGTCTGCGTGCCAAAGTAGGCTGCTTCCGGCACGGTGCCATCCCGGGTGACCGTGGCGGCTGACGAATAGATGGAACCCGGAGCCTGAAGCTTGACCTGCTCCGTGGGTCCGCTCATCGGCACCCGGTGCAGGAAACCGTCGGCGGAGCCGATGACCACGTAGGGCGTGCCTCCCACAATGGCCTTGGCGGGGGAGCTGTAGCGGAACGCTCCCGCAGTGGCGGTGGGATTGCCTGGAGGCGGCGTCCAGCCCGGAGCGGTGGGATACGGCCAGCCATCCGCCACTTTGCCGGAAGCCTTCTCCACTTTGTAGAGGCGCCCGCGCGCGGTGGCGAAGTAGACGAAGTTCCCGTCTACCATCGGGCTTGCCGTGACCGCGCCGATGTCTGTGATCTCCGTGTCGTCCTGCGCCTTCAACCCCTGCCAGCCTACCGTAGGCGATGCGCTCCCGATCGCCTCCAGCATGCCAACCTTACCCGTCACCGAACCGTAGAACAGCCGGCTGCCGTCAATCGCCACCGTCCCGGCCATCCCACCCAGGGATTCCGCATCCATCTCGGAACTGGAGCGCCTCGTCGCAGGGAAGATCCAGCGCATGCGCGTGGTCCCGTCCGCGGAGCCGGCAGCATCCAGCGCGATGATCCGGCCGGCAGAGTTCGCTGCGAAGATGCGGTCCACCGTGCCACCCAGGGATGCGGCGGTAGGCGAAGCGTATCCGAAGGGACCGATATGCTCGGGGATCAGGCGGATTGCATCAGCCACCACCTGCCGCGTCTTCGACGGGTTGCAGGCAGAGCCTGTGGCACGGGAAGTGAGGGTGACTTTGATGACCCCGTTTTTCGGCAGGAACGCCGTCCCACCCACGCGCACCCAGCGCCCGCCATTGGTGCCCGGCAGACAGTCGCAGGCCGGAGCATCCCCGCGCTCGCAGACATTCTGGTTCACCTGGATCGTTGCTTCGCCGGAATCCGACTCGACGCGGTAGCGCGCCGCCGTCAGACGCTCTTCGTCCGGCCGTACCGCCGGGATCCAAGCGTAGACGTTGTAATAATACTGGTCCAGGTCCTTGAACTCGTAAGATATGGTGTGCGTGTCCGCATTGGACGTAGCGGGAGCCGCCAGATATCCCTGCCCGAAGAAATCGTCGCCGGAGACCGGGACGGGGCTGAAACCGGAGGAAGACACATCCGGCGAGCTGTCATCCAGAGTCTTGCCCGGCCCCATCCAGCGGAGATCGCCGTTGATGGCGTTCAGCGCGTAGATCTGCCCGTCATCCGCCCCCACGAACACCGTGCGGCCTGCCGATGTGTTGACGACCAGCGGCGACGAGAACACGCCCCCTGCAATCGGACCTTCGATGGGCGATCTGCGATCCGCCGGCGGCCGCGGATACTCCCACAGCGGACGGTTCAGCACAGTGTTGGAGGGATTACCCTGACGCCCCGGCCCGGCTTCCGCATCCACGCAGACGATGCGGCCGAACGTCACCTCGCCACCCGTCTCTGCGTCGGCGCTGCGGCCGGCCGGATCCCGGTCCACCATACCGAAGACCACCCCCTTGCGGGCTCCGTATGGCAGCCCGGATGCGGAGAACACCGCCGGGGAGCTGTAGATGGAGCCCAGATCCTGAACGATGCGGATGGCATCCGCCGCCACGAAGCGACCCTTGTCCACGTACTCGAACCCGCTGTCGGGCTGTCCCGGAATGGGGATGGAAATCTGCTGACGCGCCTCGGAAACGTTGGAAACCTCGATATAGCTGGAGTCATCCAGCAGGTAGGAACGCGAACCCAGCAGCACCCACTGACCGCCGGAGCCCTGATTGATTGTCTCGCGGGAGATCGTGCCATCCGCCTCGCGGATGGTATAGGTCACGTGTGACGAGTTGGTGACCGTGGCTGTGGAGGACGGGAACCAGACAAACACCAGGTAACGCTGAGGCGAGGGCAGGCCATCCAGGTCCGGCATCCAGCGCGCGGTCGTCTTCGGGACGCCGGTGGAGTCCGGCGTCCACACCGGGGCCAGGTAATAGTGCTCGTCATAGGCGTTCGGCGCAGGCTCGGCCAGCGTGCCTGAAGACACCCACGCGGACCCCTTCTGGAAGAGCGGCGGGGTTTTCGCCTCGTCGGCGTCATCCACCACCTGCTCCATCCATTTGCCTTCAGCCAGCGGCCAGGGGTAGGTCCAGACCAGCTCCAACCCTGCCAGACCCGGGCTCTGCGACCCCGTGGGATCCGGGTAGGCAAAGCCGGTGTTCGCGGGATCGCGATGTCGCTTCTGCCAGTCGTCGGCAAGCACGCCCTGGCAGGCGAGCATGAGCGCCAGCCCCGTCAGAGCCATCGACAGGATGATGCTTCGGATTCCTCTTGCGCTCAATGGATTATCTGCGGTCAACGAACGTCGGCTGCTCAACAAGGTAGCTACCTCGGATTTCCTGGCGAAGACCCTGCACACCCGGCGCGATCTGATAACTTACCACCGCTGGGGCGCTCCAGTAGATTCCCGTGGGCTCCGGAAGCGGATTGCCGCGGTCGTCCCGGTTGTCCACCTCGAACACCTCGCCCCGGAACTCATTTCCGCCGGAGCCGATGCCACTGTAAGAGTTGCTGATCAGGATGCGGCCGTTCGGGAGAACTTTCGCGGACGTGGCGCGAAGCGGCACACCGCTGCCTGTCAGGACGGCGCCCTCCACCGTCCTGCGAGGGACCAGGTTCTGATAAGCGTCCGTCGTCAGGCGCCAGACGGTCACGAACGGCCCGTCCGGACCGGACTGAGTAAACTCCCAGACTCCCGCCCCATCGCAGAGAATGCTGTTGACTCCGCCGGCGGTCCAGTAGCGCTCGAAATAGCGGGGATTGGCCATCCGCCGGGTGACTCCGGCATCCGTAAATACATTGGTGGCCCACGAGATGCGCCCTGGCCGGTAGGTCCAGTTCGCGACTCCGTCCGCACCGACGGTTAGATCTCCGTAGTCCAGACGCACCACCGCACCTCCGCGCGCGTCCTCCACACGGATCGCCGCGGCCGGGTCTTCTACCGAATAGTTCGAAACAGCCGCCCAGACGTCCATCGTGCCGGTGGGCCCGCTGCGCGGGAAGAGTTGCGCTGTCTCGAAACGCAACAGGCGTCCCTCCGACCGGGTGGCGCTCACCCAGTTCAGCACCGTGGGCGGCTGCTGTCCGGGTGCGAGGGCGTCTTCAGGCCTGTTGGAGATGGGAAGGGGCCGGCCGTTGGTATCGAATCGGACAATAAGATCCAGCACACGGAAGTTGTCCCGATCTGCGATCAGGTAATGATAAACGAGCGCCGGGATGCCAAGTAGCGGATCCACCTGGATGCCGGACCAGACGCGGACGTCGGTGGGCGAGGCGAGCTTCAGCGGCTCCCC
>CALCJH010000054.1 GCA_937967775.1 uncultured bacterium
CTACAGCCTTCTGGAAGAGATGGTGGACCGCGGCTTCCAGACAGGCTCCGGCGACGCCTGGGTGACAATCGGGGCGGCCAAAATCTTCGCGGACGGGGCTCTGGGCGCGCGGACGGCCGCCCTGTGGGAAGATTACGCGGACGACCCGGGAAACCGGGGGATGATGCTGATCGAACAGGCCGAGCTGACCGATATGATCAAGCACGCCCAGTCGCACGGATTCCAGACGGCCACACACGCCATCGGCGACCGGGGGGTGGATATCACCGTCAACGCCATCGAATCCGCCTGCGCGCACCAGAATAACCGCCTGCGCCACCGCATCGAGCACGCATCTCAGATGACCCAGAAGGCTCTGGTGAGGATGGCGCACTACACCATTCCGGCTGCCGTGCAGCCCCAGTTCATCATCACGGACTTCTGGACACGCCAGCGGGTGGGGCCGGAGCGCTACCGCTGGTCCTATCCCTTCAAGACGATGCTGCGCGCCGGAGTGCCGCTGGCCATGTCCAGCGATTGCTACGTGGAGCGCCTGGACCCCTATGAGCTGATCCACCGTGCGTGGGTGCGCGATGAGCACTCGCGCGAGGAGGCGCTGACTCCGTTCGAGACCATGCGGGCCTATACCCTGGGCAGCGCGTTCGCCGGGCACCGGGAGAACGATCTCGGCTCCATCGAGGAAGGGAAGCTGGCCGATCTGGTGGTGTACCCGGAAAATCCGTTCGACCTCTCGCAGGAGGACATTCTGCAGCTGCGGCCTGAGTTCACCATTGTGGGCGGGCGGCGCCACCAACCTACCCTTCCGCTTCTCTGATCCACCTCCAGCACGGGCCTTCCTTGCACCGATAATGTGACCCGGTTGACTGGCTGCGGAGGCGTCTTCCGGCGTCCGTGCGGCCGGGCCGGGAGACTACCTCGGCACGTGTCCGCCTTCCCCGTCATAAATACCGGTTCTTCACCGATTGGTATAGAGCGGCGGCCGGGCTTCCCAATAATAAGGTTGAGGAGAGTCCTGATACGATGCTCTTCAAGCACTCATCGGAAAACCGCAGCGGAGCCGCCCCCACGGATGGCGGCTTGCAGCACGGGCCACAGGATACTTTTAGGGTTCTGATCAAGAACATGAGCGGGGTGCCGGTGCTGGAGGTGTTCGGCGAGATCAACAGGACCACGGTCCGGATGATCGAACGGACAGCCTCCGAGCTGGCGAAGGCGGGGCACTATCATCTGGTGCTGAACATCGAGAACGCAGCCGTCGCCAACTCGCGGGCGCTTGCGCCGCTCTCTCGTCTGTTGCGCGAGGTAAAGAGACATTACGGAGGAGTGATTCTCGTAACACGCCTGGAGCAGGTCGGGCAGAGGATCTCACGGGAGCTTCAGGGGCTGCTGCAGTTTTGCGCTTCCGAAACGGAAGCGCTGCTGAAGATCAAGCGGCTGCCGGTCGTCGCCTGCTGGGACACCCGCTCAACCACCGCCAGGCTGGCGGACTAGACAATGAACAGGGATGTCGAAAGTCTCAAAGTGGTGAAGATCCAGAACGCGATCTACTGCGTTCGGTGCAACTTCGCCTACGTCGCGGACGTGCTTCTCACGGATGGGAACCGCAAGAAGATGTTCTACTGCTCACGCCGCGACTGCGACAACTGGGTATGCGAGCAGAAGCCCGCTCCGGCGCTGACGGACAACGGAGCGTTCCGGGAAGAACCCGGACCTGATGAAGACAGCCCGTTCGCCGGCGGGTGGGAGGTTGACTAGAATACATCCGGCAGATCCCGCCGGCTGGGAAGCCACAGGGAATGCCTTGAACTGATACGCATTTGATGCCGCACGAAGCCCGAGGGCCGCGCCTCCTGTGAGAAGCGCGGCCCTCTTCGATTGCCTCGCGCCGGCGCATCCAGACTGGAAGGCCGGCCCGGTCCAACAGAGGGAGTGGACCGGGCCGATCCTTACTCGGGAGCGTCCGTCGTGTCAAACCACGGTCCGCAACCGGTTTTCACCCTCTGCGGGCGCGGAGCAAGACGCCGCTGAAAGCGATAAGTCCGCTGCCAAGTGCGATGAGAGATCCGGGCTCGGGGATGACGGTTGTACCGCCTCCGCCACCGCCCGCCGCGATCGCGATGACCGGGATGGCCAGCAGACCGAGCGGGCCAAGCGAGCTGCCACCGGCCACAGCTGCGGGAAGGCTCTCCACCGCCGGAGCGACCACGGCCTCCGTCACGGTGGGAACGACCGTCTCAGTGATAAGCACCTCGCTGGGCGGCACGATGATCTCAGCCGGCTGAGCGAGCACCTGCGTGATGACAGGCTCGGGCTGAACCGGCAGGGCCTCGGTCAACGCGACCTCCGCCGCTTCACCGCTTCCGCCCTGGGCCGCCACCTGCGCCTCGGGCACGCTGGTGGTCTGCGGGGCGGGCTGCTGCGCCACAGCCTGCGGAAGGTCAGCGCGCAGCGGATTGCCGCACCGCCCGTCAAGCACCGGCTGACCCGTCTTTGTGAAGAAAACCGGTGTCCCGGCCTTGAAGGTGCGCACCTCCGAGAGGATGCGGTTGCCCTTGCCCACGAACCAGACCCGCGTCCGCAGATCGTTCTGCAGATGACGATACTCCAGAGCCGCGAAGCGTCGGGCCACTTCGTCGGCCTTCAGACCGTAGAAGTTCGCATAGCGCTGCCCCACATAGTTGACGCTCTTGACCTGAGCGGAAAGGGCTTGCGCCGAGTCCACGCGGTCCCGAAGGAAGGAGCCGGGCGGCGTGCGCTCCGCAGAAGCGGGCAGAGACGCCAGCAGGACGGCCAGCCCTGCCGCTATCGCCGCTGTCGCTGTCGCCATTCGTTTCATGACTGGATACCACTCCTGTCTCAACGCGCCGTCCCGGCCGGCGGGCACCCGCCGGGAAGCGCGATGGTCTGCTGTCTGTCAGAACGGCATCGCCTCCACCGGGAGCGGGACACGAGCCCCCGCGTCGCGAAGCCGCCTTCAAAACCTCTTTATGAACGCCGGAATGCGAAGAACGCGGAGGCCCCGGGCCTCAATGGGCCCGCCAAGCGGATGAGCCTGCCAACACGTCCGCGCGATCCTGACATATTGTCTGTAGAGGATGGGTGCAAGACGCGTGCCACTCGGCGTCACTTTCGCAAAACCCCGTAATTCGCGCAATTCTTAGAGGAAAGGGAAGGGGGCAGCGCCATACCGGAGGTGAATCACAGACTGCGGAACGCGAGGTCCGGACGGCTCCGGACGTACGCGCACATTGCCTGGAAGGCGCGCTCGCACGCGGCGGCCCTGCGCTCCGGCTTTTTCATCCGCCCGGTCCGCTCCAGGGGCGGCAGAATGCCGAAGTTCGCGTTCATGGGGGCGAAGTCCGGGGACTCCCAGGCGCTGACGTAGCGCAGCAGCGCTCCCAGCATGGTCTCCGGCGGGGGGATGAAGTCCTCTCCTCCATCGGCGACTGTCAGCCAGGCGTTCACTCCGGCCACCAGCCCGGTCGCCGCCGACTCCAGATAGCCCTCCACCCCTACAAGCTGTCCCGCGAAGAGCACATTCGGACGCGATCGCAGTCTGAGCGAGGCGTCCAGAAGGTCCGGCGAACGAAGATACGTGTTGCGGTGCACCACGCCCAGGCGTAGGAACTCCGCGTTCTCTAGGCCGGGGATCATCCGGAAGATGCGGCGCTGCTCCGGCCAGGTCATCCGTGACTGGCACGCCACCATGCTGTAACAGGTGGCTTCACGGTTCTCCTGGCGCAGCTGCACAACGGCAAAAGGACGCCGGCCTGTCCGCGGGTCCCGCAGTCCCACCGGCTTCCAGGGACCATGCGCCAGCGTGTCGCGCCCCCGACGGGCCACCTCTTCCAGGGGAAGGCATCCCTCGAAGAACCGCGCGTCCTCGAAGTCGTGCAGAGGGACGGTCTCGGCGGAGCAGATGGCCAGCCAGACGCGTTCGTATTCTTCCTCCGTGAGAGGAAAGTTCAGGTAAGATCCTTCGTCCCGCCCGTAGCGGGAGGCGCGGAAGCAGCGCTCAAGATCAATGCTGTCGGCCTCCACGATTGGAGCTACCGCATCGTAGAAGAAGAGCCTGTCCGAGCCGGTGACACGGGCAATCTCGGAGGCCAGCGCATCCGAGGTGAGGGGTCCGGTGGCCACGATGACCACCCCGTCGTCTGGCAGACGCTGCACTTCTCGGCGCTCGATGCGGACCCGGCCGGTCTCCTCCAGCCGCTGTGACACTTCCCGGACGAACTGCTCGCGATCCACAGCCAGCGCCTCGCCGGCGGGCAGACTGGAGGCGTCGGCGGCATCCAGAATGACCGACCCGAGATGGCGCATCTCGCGCTTCAGCTCGCCGCTTGCCGTATGGGGCAGATTGCTCTTGAAGGAGTTGCTGCAGACGAGTTCGGCCAGCTCGCCGGTGCGGTGGGCTCCCGTAGAGCGAATGGGGCGCATTTCGTAGAGAAGGACGTCCACGCCCCTTGTGGCCAGCTGCCAGGCGGCCTCGCACCCGGCCAGACCTCCTCCGAGGATCGTCACTTCGCCGCGGCCCGAAGCCACGAGGCCTTCCTCCTTTCAGGAGGCAAGCGCCGTCACTTCAGGCGCGTCTTCGCCCTCCTGCTCCTGCGCCGGGCGGCTGTAACCGCAGTCCCGGCTGGAGCAGCGGATCTCCCGTCCGCGCGACTTGGTGACCTTCTCCACCAGGGGGCTACCGCAGTCCGGGCAGCTCTCACCAACCGGGCGGTCCCAGAGCACGAACTCGCAGGACGGATACCGGTCGCAGCCGTAGAACACCTTGCCGCGCCTGCTTTTCTTTTCCAGCAGGTGACCCTCGCCGCACGCGGGGCAGGAGACTCCGGTCTCCTTGCGCTCCTTGATGATGGTCTTGCACTCGGGATACCGGCTGCAGGCCAGGAACTTGCCAAACCTTCCGTCCCGGATGACCACGTCTCCGCCGCAGTTCGGGCACTTCAGGTCAGTGCGCTCCGGCTCCAGCTTCACCCGCTCCATCTCCGCGTCTGCGCGCTTCAGAGCCTCCTCGAACGGGCCGTAGAAGTCCGAGACCAGCCGGGTCCATTCGGTGCGGCCCTTCTCGATCTCGTCCAGTCCGGCCTCCACCCCGGCTGTAAATTTGACGTCCATGATTCCGGGGAAGTGCTCCACCAGCCGGTCCGAGACGGCGAATCCCAGGGCGGTGGGGTGGAAGCGCTTCTTCTCCAGCCGGACGTAATCTTTCTCCTTGAGGGTGGAGATGATGCCCGCATAGGTGCTGGGCCGCCCAATGCCGTGCTCCTCCAGCGCCCGCACCAGCGTGGCCTCCGTGTAGCGCGGAGGCGGTTCCGTGAAATGCTGCTCGGGCAGGAGTTTCAGCAGATCCAGCACGTCCCCTTCGGCCATCTGTGGCAACGGTGGGCGATCCTCGTCGGCCGGCTCGGCGGGTGTGTCGTCCTGTCCCTCCGAATAGACCCTGCGGAAGCCGTCGAACCTCTGCGTGGAGCCTGTCGCCCGGAACATGAACCGCCCGGCAGAGATCTCCACCGTCTCCACATCGTAGACGGCCGGGTTCATCTGGCTGGCAACGAACCTCTGCCAGATCAGACGATACAACTTGTAGTGCTCATCCGACAGATGCGCTTTTAGCGAGTCTGGTTCCCGGTATACCCTGGTGGGGCGGATGGCCTCGTGGGCGTCCTGCGCCGCCTTGGACTTCCGGTGCGTGCGCGGGGCGGCGGGGAGATACTGGGGACCGTAGTTGTCGCGGATGTAGGCGCGTGCCTCCTCCACCGCCTCGGGAGCCACCCGGGTGGAATCCGTGCGCAAATAGGTGATGAGACCCACGGAGCCTTCACCGGGAAGCTCCACGCCCTCGTAGAGATCCTGCGCAACACGCATGGTGCGGCTGGCCGTGAATCCCAGCTTGCGGGCCGCTTCCTGCTGAAGCGTGCTGGTGATGAACGGAGCGGGAGCGTTCCGGACACGCTCCTTGGTCTCCACTTTCGCCACGCGATACTCGGCGCCGTCCAGTTCCCGGACGATTCCTTCCGCTTGCTCCCCTGTGCCGATCTCGGCCTTCTTGCCGTCAATCTGCGCCAGGCGCGCGTCGAACGGGTAGTTCTGGCCGTGGGGAGTCAGCGTGGCGGTGATGGTCCAGTATTCCACCGGGATGAACGCCTGGATCTCCCGCTCGCGGTCGCAGATGAGCCGCAGCGCCACGCTCTGCACCCGTCCGGCGCTCAGCGTCCGTTTGCCGAGCTTTTTCCAGAGCAGAGGGCTCAGGCGGTAACCCACCAGACGGTCCAGGACGCGGCGGGCCTGCTGCGCGTTCACCCGGTCGTGATCAATGGTGCGAGGGTTCTTGAACGCCTCCAGAACGGCGTCGCGCGTGATGGCGTTGAACTCTATGCGCCGGGCATCCGGGACGCCCAGCAGCTCCGCCACGTGCCAGGCGATGGCCTCACCCTCGCGGTCCGGGTCCGAAGCCAGATACACCTCGCTGGCCCGCCCTGCCGCCTCTCTCAGCGCCTTGACCACTTTGGCGCGGTCCCGGGGCACCACATAGCGCGGCTGGAAGCCGTGCTCGATGTCAATCCCCATCTCGCTCTTGGGGAGGTCGCGAACGTGCCCCATGGACGCCTGAATGTCAAACTCTCCGCCCAGAAAATTCTTCAGCGTCCGCGTCTTCGCAGGCGACTCGACTATGATCAGCGGTTTTGCCTTTGCCATTTGCTCCCGTTCTTGCGCTTCGCGCTCCTCACCCTATCCTTTTTCTCTCCATATTCCGCCGGCATTTCACTCCACAATGGGGGATAACGGACACACGCGCGCTCTGGTTTCCGGCAGGTTTCGGGGACAGGTCTCCTTGCCGGGGCTGGCCACATTGCAGCCCGGACCGGATTATCGGACGGCTGCTGGTCCGGCTTCAGGCAGCCCGGCTGCTCGCTCGGTTCCCGCAGACCAGGGGCCGGCCGGGATTCTGCAGGCGAATCTTACCCCCGCGCTCCGGGGGTGTCAAACCTGCCCCGGCCGCTCTACCCCACAACGCGCACGTAGGAGGGTCCGGCCAGGCGTTTGACCAGCCGCTTCATCTCTAGGAACGTCAACAGCCCGGCCACGTCGCTGGGAGGCAGGGCGGTCTTCTCGATGATCTCGTCCAGCGGGACCGGCTCCAGGTCCAGCAGCTCCAGGATGCGCATTTCGTCCGGCGTCACCTGCATCCGGGGACGCTCGACAGGGGCTTGGCGCTCCGGAGAACGCTCGATGCCGAACTCCTCCAGCACATCCTCCGCGCTCTCCACCAGCTTTGCCCCCTCTTTCAGCAGGCGGTGGGCCCCTCTGTTGTGTCCCGTGTCCACGTTGCCCGGCACCGCGAACACCTCCCGGGACTGCTCCGCCGCGCAGGTGGCTGTGATGAGCGATCCAGAGTCCTCCGGCGCGTCGCACACGATAACTCCACGGGACAGGCCGCTGATGATGCGGTTCCGCCGGGGGAAGCGCCAACTTTCGGGTGGGGCGCCGGGTGGGAATTCGCTGACCAGCGCTCCACTGGCCGCGATGCGGTTGAACAGCTCGCGGTGCTCGGAAGGATAGGCCACGTCAATACCGCTTCCCAGCACAGCGATCGTGCGTCCACCGGCCCGGACGGCGGCGTCGTGGGCAGATCCGTCTATACCGCGGGCTCCGCCGCTGACGATGGTCAGACCAGCCGAAACCAGGTCGGAAGCCAGACGCCGGGCCATCTGCACCCCGTAGGGCCGTGGTGAGCGGCTCCCCACAATAGCCACCGCAAACCGGTCCCGCTCCGTCAGCTCACCCCGGACGAACAGCAACCCGGGCGGGTCGGCGATCTGCTTCAGCAGCGGAGGATACAGGGGATCCGTGAACGGCACCGCGGTCGCGCCCATCGCGGCTAGCCGCTCAAGAAGGTCCGGCATCTCCGGCAGCTTCTTTCTCGCGGTCTGAACGCGGGCCCGCGCCTGCGCCGAGACACCCCTCACCGCCGTCAGCGCCAGATCCTCCGCAGCGAGGATGTCTCGCGAGCTCCCGAACTTATCCCTCAGAACCATCCACGCCCGCGCCGACAGCTCCGCGCACGCCAGAGCCAGGCTGGCGAGCAATTCCTCCCGATCTGTCTCAACCATGACCGGCCCGGCTGCTCAGAAGGGAGGAGGCCCCTCGTCCGGACCCATCATCGGTCCTGGAGGCCCGCCGGGTCCCCCGGGCCCGGGCCCCGGAGGTCCGTCCACTCCCGGACCGCCGGGCGGAGGCGGTGGAGGAGGCGGCATCATCTCATCGGGCTGCTGCTGACGATAGTCATCGCCCCGACCACGCCCCCGGCCCCAGCCGCGACGGCCTTCTTCACCGGGCTGTGTCTCCCCGATGCCCGGGCGAGCCTCGGGGCGCGCCGGCTGTGGCGCGGCGGGACGCGGCGCCCGCACGCGAGGCTTTGGCAGGGAGTTGTCCACCACAAACGACCAGGTGAAATTCAGCGCATTGCCCTTCCAGTCCAGAGCCTGCACCGTGATCTCGTGGCGTCCATCCTGAAGCGGGGTCTGCATCGCTCCCAGCGGTGTGCTGTAACTCACCGTTCCCGAGTCGGGATCGAACTTGTGCTCCACCGGCTGGCCGTCCAGAAGCATCGAAATGGAGTCCGGCACGATGCCGGAGCCCCGGTCCTCGATGGTAGCCGACATCTTGAGCGGCGGGCTGCCGGATACCTGCATACCGGGGGAAGGGGTCAGGAAAAAGATTTCGGGAGCGTCGTTGTCCGGAGCATCGGGGCGGAAGCAGTAAAGTGCGCCGTCATCGGCCACTACATAGAGCGCTCCGTTGGACCAGACCGGCGAGGCCTCCACGTTGTTGAAGCGCTTCTTCGTGCCGTCCAGGATGGGCGGCAGCGCATACCGCCAGAGCAGCTCGGCCGTCTCCACATCGAAGGCCGAAATGACGCCTCGCTCGGCCGCTGTGACCACGATGTTCCCTGCCACCATCGGCGACGACCGCAGGGGGAACACCGTCTCGACCGGCCGTTCCCACGCCAGACGTCCGTTGGTCAACACGGCATACAGCTTTCCGTTGCGAAGCGGGACATACAGCACCTGGTCCGCGAGAGCGGGAGGCGCGGCGATCTCCGCCGGGAAGTTCAGCTGCCAGCGCCGAATCCCGCCCCGCGCGCTGAAAGAGTAAAGTTGGCTTCCGGCCGCAAGGTAGACGGAATCTCCGCCCGCCACGGGGTTGATGTTCAGGACCGGCACGGGAATCCGGAACATCCAGAACAACCGCCCTGTCTGCGCCCCGGCCGCATAGAGGAACGTGTCGCGCGAGACGAAATAAACCAGCCCGCCGGAGACCGCCGGGATGGTGGGGATGTCGTCCCTGGTGCGGAAGCCGCCGAGCCAGAAGGGCTCGCCGGTCAGAGGGTCAATCGCGTGAAGCGCATTGTCGTCCGAGCCGATAAACAGCCTGCCGTCCTCAATAATCGGCGAGGAGCGCACCGGCCCGCCCGTGTGATACACCCCGATCAGCCGTCCGTCGGAAAGGGAGAGCTGATAGACGTCCCCGTCGCTCGCCCCGAAATAGACCCGGTTGGAATAGATGGCGATGCTGCTTCGGATGACGCTGCCCAGAGCCTGGTCTGAAGGGTAGACCCATCTCTGCGCGCCGGTAAGCGCGTCCAGAGCGTAGACGCGCCTGCCGGCAGCGAATACCACTGTATTCCCCACCACAGCCGGCTGAGAGCGGTTGCCCGGATCCTGCGGGCCCGTCCCGAACCTCCAGGCGAGCGCAAGCGGCGCCCGCATCGGCTCCAGGGTGGAGTTGGTCAGCTGGGGATTGTTCCGCGGAAGCAGCCAGTCTTCGGCCTGCGCCCCCGCAGGACTCAGACAGACCAGGCCGGCCGCGGCAGCGACGATTGCAAAAAAC
>CALCJH010000055.1 GCA_937967775.1 uncultured bacterium
CATCAGGGGTTCGGAGAAGGTCTTGAAGTCGGGGGTGTTCACCTGCACCACGTGGCTTCGTACGCGTCCACGGTCTTCATAGAATGCGGAGAAGAAAACGTGGAACGTGCCGTCGTGATAGACGCAGGCATAGTCCTTCACCGACCAGTCCGCGTACCGGAGCACGGGATTCTTCAATCCCTTCCAGTCCAGAGGCTCGCCGCTACCCGCCGCCACGGAGGACGCGCCCAGCGCCAGGGTCAACGCGGTCAGAGTTTCAACGGTCATTCCGGTTCCTCTTTCTCGGGCACGCTCACGGCGCGGCCTCTGCACGTCCTCTCGCAACCAGCCGGTCTCCGTCACCGCTGCCCCGGTTCGCGGGACATCAGCTCCCTGATGTTCAGATAAGTGTAGGGCTGTTCGCTGGCGGGCGACCCATCAGCCGCTGCGTGCGCCACCCAGAGCTCGCCCGTCCCGGGCGACATCAGGGCGTTGTGCAGGTTGTGCTGCATCGCCACAGGGCGTCTCATCAGCTCGATCGCCTCAGCCGGCCCGATCTTCCCGTACCGCTCCCGCACCCGTTCTGCCAGAAGCCGGTAGCGCTCGTCTTTCGAAAGAAGCACACCATCCTCGATCGGGATGTCCAGCGGAGGGCGCTTCTCTCCCGGCCCCACGAACTCGATCCTCTCAGGCGTGGCCCACACTCCTACAGCCGAAGGGATGGATGCGTCCGACAGGACGTAATAGTATTCGCACGTCCTCTTGCTGTCCCGGAAGAGCGCAATGGCTTTCTGCAGGGAGTCGGCCTCTTCCAACCCCCTGCGCATCAGGAAAGCCATCGGGGTTCCGTCCCACTGGCCTACTCCTCCTCCGCCCATTTCTCCAAAGCCGATGCCCTTGAGGTTCATCCCGGTCACCGAACCCACAAACCCCGCGTAGCCCACGGAAACAAACGGGATGTGTCCCTCCGGCTCTGCAATGATCACCACATTGTGATCCTGCAGGCCCATCGTCACGCCGTAGTCCAGGATCCGTCCGTACAGAAGACGTCCGTCGCGCGTCGCCTTCCCGAACAGCGCGAATCCGCTGCAGTGAAAGAATTCCGGCACGGTGTTCGCCCGCCGGAGCTTCTCGAACGGCTGTCCGGCCGCTTCCGCAAGAGCCTTCATCTCCCGGACGAAGCGCTCCGGGATGTGCGGAAGTTGCGTCTTCCAGACCCCGTCGAAGGAGGCATTGGCGAAGTCGGCCATCGGTCCCATCTGCACCATCTGGTGCTTTTCCAGTTTCTTGAGCAGCTCCGCAATATGCTCCTTCAGCAGCGCGCCGTGCTGACGGCCCATCTCTTCGGGCGTGCCCTTCAGGTGGAGCACCAGCTGAGGCCCCACGCGTTCCAGGTATCCCTTGCCCTCGCGTGCGATCAGCTCCCGCTCGGGCATCTGTTGCGCTGCCAGGGTGGCGGCGAGGGAAAGAATCAAGGCGGCGGCAAGGGCGCCGCGAGCCATCGGTCTCAGCGGATCCATCACCTGTCTCCTCAGAATTTAGCAGTGACGGTCACCCTGGCCGGGCGTCCCGGCTCCAGCTGGATAAGGCTCTTCTGACGGTCCAGAGCCAGAACACGCGCGCCTTCGGCCTCCACTCGCCGGATGGGCCGTCCCTCCGGATGGCGCAGCCGGAGCTCCAGCCTGGAGGGCGGATTGCGCTTCGGCGGCGCGATGACCGCCCGCATCTCCCCTGCGGAGACGCGGGATTCGATTCTCAGGCTCACCGGCCCGAAGTAGGTCGGCATTCTGGCCGCCTCTACCACCTGCCCATCCGCCAGCCACTCCAGCGGCACCGCCGGGGCCAGCCGCAGCGTGTCGTACCCGATTTCGCTCAGCAGGCAGTGTCTCAGCCAGTTCACCCAGCAGCATTCGTCGGGTGTCTTGTAGAACGGCCCCCTGCCCAGTCCGAACGCGTCCACGGGATGTTCGGTGAAGCAGCGAACGTCTTCGTAGATGTTCTGCGCGAAGGCGTTGAACAGGCACCGGACAGCGTGGCGCGGCTCGTCCCGCTTGATGTAGACCATCGCCATCGGCAGCAGTCCGCTCTGGATGGTGTTCCCTCCCTGGCTGAACCAGAAGCGGCGGATGTCCACCTGGCGTCCGCGCAGTTTGCTGATGAAGACGTTGTCCTCGCTGTCCTTCAGGATCCAGGTGGACTGGTCTTCCAGCGGGTCCAAAACCCCGCACTCGATGGAGTGGATGGGGCCGTACAGGCTGTCGCGGATCCATCCCAGGTCGCGGCTAAGCAGTCCCGCGCGGGTGGGGGTGAACGGGATGCATGTTCCGTCCAGGAGCCGCGCGACCGGGCTCAGCTCCATATGCAGCCGCATCGAGCGCCGCAGGTCCTCCCTGTAGGCGGCCGCGTCCGACGCCACGCGGTCAGCCTCGGGATGTCCGATCTCCGCCAGCACCTTTGCTGCGGCCTCCATGCCACGGTAGCAGTACGCGTTCACGGCATACCAGTACAGCCACTCCGGGTTGTCCTCCAGGTGTCCGGGAGGCAGCAGGCCGTATTCCGGGACGGGACTTCCGTCCGCCTGCGTCCTCCTGGTATACTGACGTTCCCGCGTGACGAAATCGCACGCCGCCACCAGATTTCCGGCGATGGACCTGGCCCAGCGGCGGTCCCGGGTCAGCAGATAATGCTCGGCCAGCGCAAACAGCACGAACCCGTGATCCAGATTGTAGTTGAAGGTCTGGTAGTCGTGGTCTTCGGACAGACGCAGTCCGTGCAGTACTCCTTCCTGAGTCCGGAACTTGCCGTGAAGAGGCCGGCTGCCCTGACAGTGCACGAAAGGCATCAGGTAGCGTCTGGCTTCTGAGTGATAGCCCCGCATATCCAGTGAGCGGATCTGATGCATGGCCTCGTTCGCGCAGACGTTGTAGGTGTATGTGGCCGCCGGAAGCAGCCAGTGGCCAGACCGGATGTCCCGGTCCGCCGTGATGGCCACGTGCGGGATGGTCGCTTTGACAAAGTCTGTAATCAGCGGGTTCGGAACTGTGATCCGGGCGCCGGCCGCGATCTTGCCCTCCCAGTAGGCTGCCATTTCAGCCAACTTGCTGTCAAAGGTCACCGCCTGCAGCTCGGCCTTGCCTTCGTCGCCCGTGAAGGTGACCAGAGGGATCTTCAGGTCGAAAGCGTACTCCTCTCGCGGACCCAGCGGCACTTCTATCAGCACCGCGTCCGGGATCCCTCCGATCCGCTGCAAGTCCTCTGGACATGCCTCCGCGCGCACATTGCCCTTTCCGTTCAGCACGACCTGCGCCCGCAGACGCGGGGCATCATAGGGTTGCGCAGTCCACTGGCGCTCGATGGCTTCCCGGTGCCAGGGCCACCGCTCCTCACGGATGCGCGCCGTCGCGTAGACGAAGCCGTCCCGCACCTCCAGAGCCTCCGGGTTCTCGATGACCATCCAGAAGAGCGCCTTCACCGGCTCCTCGCAGATGTTGCGCACCTGCACCCGCGAGAACACGCAGACCGGCTCGTCCCCCCGCTTTTGCTCCACATTGTCCGGTCCTTCCAGCAGCAGGGCTGCGAAGTCGGTCTTGTGGAACTCCACGTAGCGGTCCACCCACCGGCTTGTGTAAACGGGCAGATACCCGTTCATGGCGGACTGCTCCACGGCGTCCTCGCGCTCGCGGAAATCCGGCGGATCCATGGTCGGGAAGCGGAACTCGATGCGGCTCTCCGGCCAGAGCAGCCGGGCGGTGTCCCGCCCGGTGACTTTCATATGGCGCTTGTCCAGAAAGATGTCGCCGTTGTAGCGCAGAGCCGCCTCCAGACGGTTTCCTTCGCAGCCTAGAGGGACATATCGCCCCTGCCGGATCTTCACCAGCTCGGGAATCTCCCTGCGGGCGCGTTCCCAGGTCTGCTCCGGCTCTTCGAAGATCAGGTCGTGCACCGGTTTCGGAAGCTCGGGGCGGAGGTCTGCTGCCGGAAAGGCGGCGTTACGGACAGTGATGCCGCAGTGGGGGATTACCACCGGCTGGCCTTCGAAGGTGTCATCCACTGCGAATGAGATCCTGCCCGCGCTGCTGCTGAGCGTCACCACGGTTCTGTCCGGCGGGACTGGCAGCAGCTTCGGATCCACCTGGTTCCTGCAGTCTGTTGCCAGGATGGTCAGCTCCAGAGCGCCGCTCTTTTTGCGAGACCCGAGGAGATACCCATTCGCCACAGAGACCTCCGCCCCCGGCCACGCCGCATCCGCAGCCTGAATGTGCAGTGTCTCTTTCCTCCACGTGGATGTGGAGATCACCTCCAGCCGCTCGACGGCCGGAACAGGGCCACGAGGGAACACCAGACGGACGCGGTAGCTCTGCCGCCAGGTCACCGCGAAGTCCTCGGCCCGCTCCAGCTCCGTGATGTCCAGGGGATCGAACCGGTAGATCACCGTGTTGCCGTCGGACAATACGTCGCCGTGCACGCTCACCCATCGGCCGTTATGGGGGTCGTCTATGGCGGTCCACCCGCCAACCCATCGCGCTGGCCAGTTGTGGTTCCAGTATTGCAGACGCACAGCCTCCGCGCCGGCTGGCATCTTTGCGTAATGCACCCGTACCTCGCGGAACTGCCGGGGGATGACCCACTCGATTCCCAGATGCGGTCCTCCCTGCTCTGGGATGTCCACCGGATACCACGCCCCTTCGTGCATCTTGAGCGGATGACTCTCGATAGCCAGCGCATCCGCACCCGTCCAGAAGCGCATCTCTCCGAAAGGAGCGATATCCACCGCGCTGCCCGCCAGCGATTCCAGGTCTGCCGGTTGTCTGCTCACAGGTTGCCTCCTGCCGTTTCTGCCGTATTCACAGAGGCAGTTCGTCTCCGGAGAGTCCTCCTCCTCCGGCGCGCTCCGCAGGGCACACCGCCCCTTGATACTCCAACCCGGGAAATTGCCTATTGACAGGGACGCCCAGGTACCGGATAATGATGGTATAGCGCTTTTGCGTTGCAGTATCAGATGTGGGGAGTTTTCACCGTGCCGCGATACTTTTCCCTATTCTCGTTCATTCTGGCCGCGGCTTTCGCGGGCTCAACGTGCGGTGTGGCCGTGGCCGCTCCATCCGTGTTCTTCGACGCACCCCGGTTCGTCTCCGTCAATAAGCGGGCCATACCCGGACATGCGCCACTGGCTTACAATCTGGGCACCCAGGTTTCCCTGACCTTTGATTCGATGAACCGGCCGCATATCGCGTATGTGGACAGCTACAATGCCCACGCCCTCAAGTATGCCCGCTGGACAGGATCCGCCTGGGAGGTCACTCCGCTCTATGATCGGGTGTCCACCGTGCCGGAGGCGTGCACCTCTATCGCCGTAGACGCTGCCGGCAATCCGCATATCGCCATCACCGGAACTCAGCACATCTTTCGGAGCGGCGGAAACTGGCAGCGTGAACCGGTGGAAGTGAAAATTGCCTCTCCTTCGGTCAGAATCGGCGCCGATGGACAGCCGCGCGTGGCGTATATCCAGGAGTCAGGATCGTCGCTTCTGTTGCGATACGCTGTGCGCAGCACCGGGGGAACGTGGAGCACCGAGACGGTCCACAC
>CALCJH010000056.1 GCA_937967775.1 uncultured bacterium
GATGCTGGACCCCATCACTCCCCAGTATCTTGCGGACCTGGTCTCGTGGGGGGCGATCGGAGCCCGCACGGCAGAGTCTCAGACGCACCGCCAGATGGCTAGCGGCCTTTCCATGCCGCTTGGCTGGAAGAACACTACGGACGGTGACGTTCAGGTGGCCGTGGACGGCATACAGGCGGCTCGCAACCAGCACAGCTTCCTCGGGATCAACTACGAGGGGCAGACGTGTATCATCAACACGCGGGGCAATCCGCTGGGGCATATCATCCTGCGCGGTGGCCGTCAGGGGCCGAACTACGACAGCGACAGCATAGCGGACACCGCCCGGAGAATGTTCGCGGCGGGCCTGCGCCCTAACATCATGGTGGACTGCAGTCACGGCAACTCTGGCAAGGACCATAAGAATCAGTCCCGGGTGTTGCGGGAGGTGCTTCGCCAGCGGGTGGCGGGCAACCGGGCCATCATCGGATTCATGCTGGAAAGCAACCTGTTCGAAGGCAACCAGACACTCGGCCCGGACATCTCGGCTCTAAAATACGGGGTCTCCATCACGGATGCGTGCATTGGCTGGGAGGAAACGGAGGAGCTGCTGCGCTTTGCCCATGATGCGCTCAGCGGGCAGACCAGCCAGATGGTTGCCTCCAGTTGATGGTGGCTTCCAGATTTCGTAAAGAGCTCGCAATCCCCTGAAGGAATGCCTGGGGGGTTCGTGTAATATCTCCAGACGGACGCGGCGCGGCGGTCGCGTGCGCGCGTCCGGGTGTGCGGGGCGGGGAACGACTCCCCGGCCTTTCAGTCTCTCGACAAGGAGCATCGGCAATAGACAGGCGAACTTCGCTCAAGACTCTTGTGCTGCTGATCCTGGTCTCGGTTCTGACGGCGCTGGCAATTTCCAGTCAACAATGGCTGCCGCGGCTGGCGCTAGCGCAGGACCAGCCGGAGAAAGACCCTCGTCTCGAGGCCCGTTACCGCTCCATCGCTGCTCAGGTCAGCGATGAACGCATCGCGGACGTCATCCGTTACCTTTCCAGTTCGGAGATCGGTTCGCGGATGCCGGGCTATCCTGGCTCTGAAAAGGCAGCCCGATTCGTCCAGGAGCAGTTCCGCTCCATCGGCCTGAAGGACGTAACCGTCGAGGAGTTCAAGGTCAGCGTGCCGGTGGACCGGGGGGCGCAGCTCGCGGTGGGTGGGCGCGAGATGCGCGTTTATCCCCTCTGGCCGAACATGGTGCGCACCTCTCAGTTGCCGCCGGAGGGCATCACCGGCCCGCTTGCCTATATCGGGCGCTCCTCCCTGAAGGACATGCGCAATAAGACCATGCAAGGCAGCATCGCCCTGGTGGACTTCAACTGCGGCAACAATTGGATCAACGCAGTCCGGATGGGGGCGAAGGCGATCGTCTTCATCGAACCGGAGACCACCATCCGGGGAGAGGCCGAAGCCAAGCACATGACCATTCCGGTTAGCGTGCCGCGCTTCCTGCTGCCGCGATCCGATGCGGCTGCGCTGATGGCCGCCGCTGAGCGACAGGACAGCGCAAAGCTAACCTGCCAGATGCCCTGGGAGGATGCGAAGGGGCGCAATATCCTGGGAAAGATCGAGGGGACGGATCCGGCGCTCAAGAATCAGATCATCATCCTGAGCGCGTACTATGATTCCGTCGGTATCGCTCCCTCGCTTGCGCCCGGCGCCGAGTCGGCAGCAGGAATCGCTGGACTGCTGGAAGTGGCGCGCGTGTTACAGAAGCATCCGCCCAAGCGTACGGTCTGGCTGCTGGCCACCGATGCCCACTTCCAGGGAATGGCCGGAATCCGTCACTGGCTGGACAAGCATCTGGACGAGTTCAGCCGCCCCGGGGTGGGCGAGCGGATGGCCGCCTTCTTCTCGCGGTTGCCGTTCATACCGGACCGCAAGCCTCGCCCGCGCAAGGATGTTTATCTGTTCGCCGGGCTGGACCTTTCCAGCCATTCCGAAGGCGTGGGGATCTTCTTCAAGGGCTACTTCTACGATGCCCGCGACGATTTGAAGGGCCGTTATTCGGATCTGGCCACCGTCACACGCGAGAATGCGGCGCGCGTGTGCGCCACCTTCAACAGAGATCCTGAGATCGCTTTCGCGGACGGCGTCAACGATATCGCCGGGAAGAACTGGCGAAACTATATCCCCGGCAAGATCGCATTCGATGCCGAATCGGTCTCCATTGCGGGTGGAGCCGGTATCACGTTCGCCACACTGAACGACGCCCGTTCGCTGGTGGAGACGCCATTCGACACATTCGACCGGGTGAATGTGGCGAACATCGGGAAGCAGGTCCGGCTGGTGGCCTGTCTGATAGACCACTATCTCCAGGATCCCACCCAGACCGGACGTCTGGGCTCTAAGATGTTCCCCATCCGTGAGCCGAATGCGTATCAGCGCATCGGCATCCAGGGCGGCTTCTCCCGCGTTGCGGGTCAGGTGGTGGAGTACGACCCGCGCAAGAGTTTTGTCCCGAACCAGCCGGTGGGGGATTCCATCGCCATCGTGCGCAGCTACCACAAGTCGTTTATGGGAGTGCGCGCGAACCTCGTCTCGCTGACGGACGGCCAGGGATACTTCTCGTTCCCGGGCATCGCCCCGGTCACGGCGTATTTTGGACCGCATCCCACCACCCTGGCCGCCTATAAGCTGGATTCGCAAACGGGAGAGATCGTCTTCGCCCCGGACATGGGGGCCTTCGGCGGGGAGTTCGACTACAACGCCTTCGACGTCGCCACCAGCTCCAAGGAGATGCCGGTCATCGTGTTTCCGTGCGTGGCGACCAACGTCTTCGATCTGGTGGATCCCCAGTCGCTGCGCGCGCTCGGCGGCCTGCAGGTGCTGGACGGCGTGACCAACGGCCCTCCCCGGCAGTACGGCTTCGCGGTGGCGGTGCCTGAGCCGATGGTATCGCACGTGGAGGATGGCGCGGTCATCTTTACACCGCCGAATAGCCGCATCAAGATCACTATGGACGCTGGCCCGGCGGCCACCCGGCTGCTGCTGCTGAACTCGAAGCTCACCAAGGGAGGAACGGCCGAGCAACAGGCGGCAGATGCGGAAGGGCGCGGCTACGACGTCGGGAACGGCATTACTATCACGAACACGGCCTACCGCGCCGCGAAAGATATGTGGATCCTGAACGAGTTCCGGATCCAGAAGCTGGCCAAATACCGCATCATCAACCAGGGATTGAACAAGCTTCACGCGCGTGCGGCCGAGGAGCTGAAGAAGGCGGACGAGGCGCTTGCGGCGCGGGACTTCGAAGCGTTCGAGGCGTATTCCCGCAGTGCTTGGGGGTTCGCGGCGCGGGCCTACCCGGATGTGCAGAAGACGGCAACGGACGTTGTGCGGGGCGTATTATTCTATATGGCGCTGCTGCTGCCGTTTGCCTTCTTCCTGGAGAGGCTCTTCTTCGGGTTTGCCGATCTGTATCGCCAGCTCACCACCTTCCTGATCATCTTTGTGGTGGTGGCGGTCAGCTTCACGCAAATCCACCCGGCTTTCGAGATCACCAGCAATCCGGTCATCGTCATTCTGGCGTTCATTATGATGGCGCTGTCGTTCCTGGTGATCGCGCTGGTGGCCGGGAAGTTCGAGGAGCAGCTCAGGGCCTTGAACCGCCAGGTCAGTGGCGTCCACCGCGTGGATATCGGGCGCGTCAGCGTTGCCGCGGCAGCGTTCTCGCTGGGTGTCTCGAATATGAGACGGCGTAAGGCCAGGACGGTTCTGACCTGCGTCAGCCTGATCCTGGTGACATTCATCGTGCTGTCGTTCACGTCCATCGTGAACGAACTGCGCTTCAACGCCCGCCCGACGCCCTACAAGCCCACTTACAACGGCATCATGCTGCGCACGGCGATGTGGGAAGTGCTTCAGGAGCCGGCCTACCGCATTCTGAACGACGAGTTCGGGCGCACCAATGATGTGGCTCCGCGTGCGTGGTTCTTCGGGGCAGCGCTGGGAGAACAGTCCTTCCTCACCGTAAAGCGAGGCGACAAGCGCTACGATGCCAAGGCGGCTGTCGGGTTGACGGCTCAGGAAGACCGGGTGACGAACCCCTCCAAGGCGCTGAAAGCCGGGCGGTGGTTCCGGGAGGGAGAGGAATACACCATCATCCTCCCCGAGCGGATGGCTAAAGAGTTGGGTATCGGACTTGCTGACCTGGGGCGGGAGAAGGTACAGTTCGCCGGAGTGCCCTACAC
>CALCJH010000057.1 GCA_937967775.1 uncultured bacterium
TTCGCAGGACCCGGCGTCCGGTCGGCCCTGTTTTCGCGGTGAATGAGAGATCCTCGGCGCGGGGGCGTCAGGGTTCGCTCGGGGGAGGTTAACGAATGAGATTTTTCTGGATTGTGGCGGCTGTGTTCACGTTGGCGATGCCGCTGCCCGGGAGGACGCAGATGCAGGCTGTCTTTGAGGATGGATTCGAGGAGGAGGCGACATTCTCCGCCTGGGGCTTCTCCAACGGTCCGGAGTTTCCTGGCGCCGCCGGGGCGTTTGAGCGCAGCGCGGATCACGCGCACACGGGACGTTTTTCAGGGAAACTCTCCTTCGATTTCAAGGGTGGCAACTACGTCCACGCTTTCGTCCGCCTGCCCCGTGGGTTGGATATCGGCCACGTGCGCTTCTGGCTGAAGAAAACCGTTCCCAACCGGATCACCGTCCGCGTCACGGACTCCGAGGACCAGACGTTCCAGAAGAGCTTCGAGTACTCCTATGACGGGTGGCAGGAGATCTCCGTGTCGCTGGATAGCTGGGCGGCGCACTGGGGAGGGGCGAACGACGGCGTGTTCCGGGGATCCCCGGTCATATTCGGTGTTATCGTTGAGAACACCGGCGTCCCGGAAGGAGCGGTCTACATTGACGATGTCCGGGCCTTCCCCGGCCCGGCGGGCGAAGCCGGATCTTTCAAAGCGGTGTATCCCGTAGTTCGTTTCGGAGGCGACGAGCGCTGGCGGGTCACCTCTGGCGGCGATGCCGGCGGCAGCCGCTGGCAATCTCCGGAGCTCTACTGCGACTTCAGCCGTGGCGCCACGGCGGTCGGCATCGAGACCGATGTTGCGATGAACGGCCGTCCTCAGTCTCTGAAGCTGCGTCTGCGTTCGGACGGATCCGGTCACGAGGTCAGGGTACGCTTCGGATCGCATTTCCAGACGTTCGATCGCGTGGTGGGCAGGCTGGACAGGGAAGGCGTTCTTGAGTTCACGGCTCCGATGGGCGCGATGAAAGGGTGGCGCTTCTACGGCGGCGAAAACGACGGGATCCCGCAGTATCCTCTGCGCCTGACCGGCATCATTGTGGACCGGCGGGAAGACGGACCGCAGTCCGCCACGGTGGCGTTCGAGTCGCTAGAAGTGGAGACTTTAGTTCCACGGGAGCTGGGAGTCATTCTGGAGCCCTCCGGGCGCGCCGTCTTCCGCAACGGCGTCTTCAAAGTCCGCCTCCTGAGCTTCCTTCCGGCTAAAAGCGAGGGGACTTTGCACTGGATGATATGCGACTGGGGCGGACGTCCGGTGCGCTCTGGTTCGGTTCCTATGTCTCTGGAACCGGGCATCATTGGTGAGTTCGATGTCACGGAGCCGATGGCCGGCCGATCCTTCCTGGAATGCCGTTTCGAATACCGCGTAGGAGGTGATGTATACGGTCCGCTGACCGCTACGGCTGTGGTGCCGCTGCGGCTGGAGGCGGATACGAAGCTCGATCCTTCGTCACCGTTCGGGATGGGCATTTATCTTTACCGTAATCCCGGAACGCCCGAAGGATACGCGATGATGGACAGGGCGGCAGCCATTGCCGCTGCGGCGGGTGTGAAATGGAGCCGGGAGGAGTTCCAGTGGCACCGGATCGAGTGGGACAGGGGAAAATTCGCCTGGGACTTCTATGACCGGCTCATCGAGACTGCGCACCGGCACGGCATCAGTGTGTACGGGCTGATCGCTTACTGGTCCCCCTGGACCAAGCCTTACACTCAGGAAGGCATCGAGGACTACGCCCGCTTCTGCAAGACGCTGGTCACCCGCTACCGGGATCGCATCAAGCACTGGGAGATCTGGAACGAGCCGAACATCTTCTTCTGGTCCGGACCGAAGGAGATGTACGCGGATCTGCTCAAGGCGGCCTATGCCGCCATCAAGGAGGCGGATCCGGAAGCATATGTGCTGGGCTGCTCCACTGCCGGCATTGACAGCGGATTCATCCAGATGGTGTTGGATGCGGGCGCGCCGTTCGACATCCTGACCATTCACCCCTATCGCGGGTCGCTGAACGAGCGTGGGTTTATGAAAGAGCTGCAGGATGTGGCTGTGCTCGCTGGAAGCCGCGATGGCCAGCCCCGTCCGGTGTGGATTACGGAAATGGGCCTGCCCACGCAACTCTACGGCGGGCTCTCGGAGCGCAATCAGGCGAACTTCCTGGCGCGCTGCTACCTCTCGGCGGTAGCCTCCGGTGTGGATACGAACATCTCCTGGTATAACTTCCGGGAGGATGGTGAGAACCGCTACTATAACGAGCACAACTTCGGGGTTGTGCGCCACGCGGACCTTGCCCCCAAACCCGGCTACCGGGCGCTGGCGACGGTCTGCCGCACGCTGGCGGGCAAGCCATTGAATGGCGAACTCAATCTGGGCGAAGGGATTCTGGGCTTCGTCTACGGCCAGGATACCGGCGAGCGGACAGCCGTGATCTGGTCTCCGATGCAGGATGCTCTGGTCACCCTGCAGGTCAGCTCCAGCTCAGGGACTCCCGTGGTGCGCGACCTGATGGGCGATGCCGTCCGGCCGGTGCAGGCCCGGGGGCGTTGGCTGTTGCCGCTCGCGGCGGGAAGCCCGGTATTCATTACGGGCCAGAACCTGCAGGTGAAGCCCGTCAGACCACTGCTTTCTGTGGAAACGCGCGGTGCGGTCCGGCCCGGGGAGGATGTGGAGGTCATCGTCCGGCAGTCCGTGGCTCCCGTGGCAGGCTCGATGAATCTCCTGCCACCTACCGGCTGGACGGTGAGCGGCGTCCGTGGTGAGGCTCCCGCTCGCAGGTCTTTTGTTGTGAGGATCCCGGAAAACGAGACCCGCGGCAGGAAGGAGATGCTCCTGAAGGCGGATGTCGACGGCACGCTGCTAGCGCTTCCGGTCGGTGTGGAGGTGATGCCGGCCGTGCTGGAGATCTAGACGGCCGAATCCGTGCCGGAGCGCTGGTCTCGCCAGCGCTCCGGCGGCACGTGCCGCCGGAGGATCTGCA
>CALCJH010000058.1 GCA_937967775.1 uncultured bacterium
CAGATGCCGGAAATCTTTGTAGGCCAGACAGCGCTCCCCCACCCGCTCCCGCGCACTGCGCAGGTGGGGTTCGTAGACATCGCATACGGCGATGACGTCCACGCGAGGATTACGCAGGAACCCGCCCAGATGCGCGCCGCCCATTCCGCCCACGCCGATGAATCCCAGCGTGATCCGCTCGCTTGCGGCCACTTTGTCCTCCCGGCCCAGCGCCCGGGCAGGGATGATCGCGGGAAGCGCCAGGGCAGCGCCCGCTTTCAGGAGGCTTCTGCGGGTCAGCCGTCTGTCCTTCATAAGTGATACCTCCGCGGCGGAGCGCGCTCAGTCGGTCCTGCGGCAGCGCGCCAGCCGCCGGAGAGTTCCCTGAGAGGGTATCCTAATCCTGCCCGGCAGAACGCCGGAAACAGGCCAAAAGACACGTGGGGAGAAAAGCCAGGTTTCAGTGCCGGGATGGAGAATCGCCGGACGTCGTGGCGCCGTCCAGGGCCAGATCCACGATCTCGATGGGATGCAGGGCGCGCACGGAGCTGCCCTCCAGCTTCAGACCTGAGCGGATCCACATCTGACAGCCCGGATTGCCCGTGGCCACCACCTCCGCGCCGGTGGACTCGATGTTGGTCACCTTGCGCTTCAGAAGCCGCACAGCCATGTCCGGCTGGGTGAAGCTGTAGACGCCCGCACTCCCGCAACAGTGATCAGATTCGGGCAAGTCCACCAGCTGCAGTCCCGGAATGGCGGAGAGCATGCGGCGCGGTTCCGAGCGGATCTTCTGCCCGTGTGCCAGATGACACGCGTCGTGATAGGTGACAGTCATCTCCACCGGCTTCAGTTCCGTCTGCTCCAGCAGGGCGGCGACCACCTCGGAGACATCCCGCACCTTCGCAGAGAACGCCGCCGCCTGCTCCCGTTCCGGACTACCCTCGGGGAAGAGCCCTGCATACTCCTTCATGGTGGATCCGCATCCGGCGGAGTTCACCACGATAACATCACATTGCGCCGCCTCGAAAACAGCCATGTTCCTGAGCGCCATACGCGCGGCCTGGCGGCCGTAACCGTTGTGCACGTGTAGCGCTCCGCAGCAGCCCTGCCCCGACGGCACAACCACCTCGCATCCGAGCTTCGAGAGCACTCGGACCGTTGCCATGTTCACCTCCGGGAAAAGCACGGGCATCACACAGCCTTCCAGCAGGCCCACCCGGAGCTTCTTTCCTCCGGCTGCAGGAGTGAGGCGCTGCAGACGGGAGGGACGCGGCGAAGGAAAGCGCTCCAGCCGCAGGTTTCCTCCATCCCCGTGGGCTCCCATGATCCGGCTGACAATCCCACCGGGGGCGGAGGGGGGGTTGCGAAGCAGCCGGGAAGGAAGCGTCGCAAAGAACATCGCGAGGGCCATCGTGGCCGAGTGGGTAAAGACCTCCATCAACAACCGGCGCCCGAGGCGCTGCCACACCGGGCGGTGGGCCGCTTCTTCAATGTGCGTCCGGGTGTGCTCGAGCAGAAGCCCGTACTTCACGTCCGACGGGCAGGCCGTCTCGCACGCGCGGCAGCCCAGACAGACATCCAGATGATGCAGCATGGAGCCGTCAAGGGCCGCCCGCCCCTCGGCCACAGAGCGCATCAGATAAATGCGTCCTCTGGGGGAATCCTCTTCCCGGTTCAGCTCAACGTAGGTGGGACACGCCTCCAAACAGAGCCCGCAATGGATGCACTCAACCAGCTCATCGGTGAGCCTGGCCAGCGCGGTCTGATCGTCTCGCCGTTTGCGCGGCTGTGTCATATGCCTCCCGGGAACCGTCCGGCGGGAAACACCCGCTGCGGATCGAGCTGATCTTTGATGCGCCGCATGACCTCTACGCCCGGCGCAGGCGTGGCCCATACGACTTCATTCGGGAGAGGCTCATGCGCGAAGACGCGCAAGGAGACTCCCCTGACGCCGGCCACCTTCTCGAGAATGATCTTTGCAGCCTGTTCCCGTGCTTCCCCCGCAAGCCCCGGGCATACGGCCCGGACAGTCCCCGCCACGACCCCGGCCAGGATCAGAGGGCGGCATCCGAAGAGTGCACAGGCTTCTTCCAGATGCGATACAAGGACAGGGATGTCCGACGGCAACCCGGAGAGGACCAGCAGAGTCCCGTCCCGGGGAGTTTTCTCCAGGTTGGAGAGGCTGTGATGCCGCTCCCCGTTCCAGCCGAACTCCATCTCAGCGAACCCGCGGGAGCCGGTCGCCTCCAGGATGCCTTCAACGGTCTGCTGCTGACAGGCCAACTGTTCTTCCGTACCGTCGAATGCAACCAGCAAATAGACGGCATGGTCCGCACGCCCATCCGGGCAGTAGAGGCGGGCCGCCTCACGGTTCAGCAGTTCCAACACCCGAGGCGCAAGCGGAGCGCCCTGCATCCGCGCAGCCGCTCCATCCGCATCCTCCCAGGAATCGAACATCCCCACAAACGCACGGGAAGCCTCCGGCGCAGGATGCAGACGGAAAACGGTCTCGACGATAACACCCAGCGTGCCCAGGCTTCCAGTGTACAGGCGGCAGAGGTCATATCCTGCGGCGTTCTTCATCACCTTTCCGCCTGCCGAGACCAGCTCGCCGCGCGCGTCCACTATCTTCAGGCCCAGCACCAGATCTCTGGGAGCGCCGTAGCCCGCCCGTGATGGCCCTGACGCCCTTGCGGAAACGATCCCGCCAAGGGTCGCTTCCAGAAAGCCCGGAGGATCAAGCGCCAGCATCTGCCCGTTCGAAGACAGCAGTTCAACAGTACGGGCTCCGGTGACACCGGCCTCCGCGGCATAGACCAAGTTCTCCCGCTGGTAGTCGGTGACCCGATCCAGACGCCGGGTGCAAAGGGCAATGTCATATCCCGAGGGGGCCGAGCAACGCTCCGTCATAGTGCCGCCCCCGAGGGGGATTACCTTCAGGCTGTTCTCAGAGCAGAAGCGCACCGCCGCGCAGACCTCTTCGATGCTCGCGGGAAACACCGCGCCCACCGCTGGGGAACACCCGCCCACGGCAAGACCCGCCGCCTCAACAGGACCTGCCACAGCCTCCTTCCCGAGCAGATCTTCCAGCCTCTGGAACAGACGATCGGGACTCACGCTACACGGCCGCCTTTTTGTTCAGCACCAGGTCCGCGCATCCCCCTCCGCCCGGCAGCAGCTTGCCTGGATTGCAGAGTCCCTGCGCGTCGAAGGCGGCACGCACCCGGTCCATCGTCGCGAGGTCTGCGTCCGAGAAGATCAGCGGCATAAACTCTAGCTTCTCCACGCCCACCCCATGTTCGCCGGTGATGGTCCCGCCCGCCTCCACGCACGCCCGCACGATCGCTGCGTTGCACTCCAGCACCCGCTGCACCTGCTCCTCGTCGCGGTCGTCATACAACACAATGGGATGCAGATTCCCGTCGCCGGCGTGGAACACGTTCGCGATGCGCAGGTCGAAATCGCGGGCGATTTGGCCGATCTTTTCAAGCACTTCCGGCAGAGCGCTGCGGGGAATGACGCAATCCTGAGTGCAGTGGCTTGGGGCCAGACGCCCGAGCGAGCCCACCGCCTTCTTCCGGCACATCCACAGCGCCGTGCGCTCCGCC
Organism: uncultured bacterium; assembly: GCA_937967775.1. Lineage (GTDB taxonomy): Bacteria > Armatimonadota > UBA5829 > DSUL01 > DSUL01 > CALCJH01. The sequence goes on from CALCJH010000058.1 coordinate 3,588, forward strand.
TCATCCCGCGCGATCCGAAGTTCTCGCACCGCGTGAGACTCGCAGATACCGCGGACCCGCGCCCCCAGCTCATCCAGCCCAGCCTCCAAGCCGTCCAGCTCGATGATGAGAACCGCCTGCGCATCCAGCGGCAGCCCAAAATGGAACGCAGCCTCCACCGCCTGGATGACATTAGCGTCCATGAGCTCCAGAGCGGCCGGGATGATGCCCGCAGCGATGATGGAGGAAACGCAGCGGGTAGCATCTGTTATCGTCTCGAACACCGCCAGCGCCGTCCAGGTTTTCTGCGGTAACGGGGTCAGGCGCACTGTGACCTCGGTCACGATTCCCAGCGTCCCCTCCGACCCTGTGATGAGACCCGGGAGATCGTAGCCCGGATTGTCTTCGGTCTCGCCCGGAATGTCCAGAAGCTCCCCGCACGGCAGAACCATCTTCAGGCCCAGCAGGTGATTGACCGTGACGCCGTACTTCAGCGTATGCGGTCCGCCCGCGTTCTCAGCAACATTACCTCCCAGGGTGCAGGCGGACTGGCTGGATGGGTCCGGTGCATAATGCAGGCCGTGCGCGGCGACCGCCTGGGTGACCTTCAGATTTACCACGCCGGCCTCAGCCGTCAGGCGGCGGTTGCGCAGGTCAATGTCCAGGATGCGGCGCATCCGCGTCAGTGAGATGATGATGCCACCCGGAGGCGCCATCGCCCCGCCCGAGAGTCCCGTGCCGGCTCCCCGCGCGACGAAGGGAATCCCGCGACTGGCCGCCAGACGCACAATGGCCTGCACCTCGGCGGTTGACGCAGGATGAACCACCGCAGCCGGACGCCGCCTCGCCATCGTGAAGCCGTCCGACTCATAGACCATGCGTTCCGCAGTGGTGGAGCAGACGTTCTCCGACCCCACGATGGCGGCCAGATCACGCACCAGAGCGGTGTTGGAAGCTGTTTCGCCGGGAGCGGTCCGGGTATCGGCTGATGGCAGCATGATAGAAGGCGACCCTTTCCTGTCCACATCCATTATATCTGACGTTCAGAGGAAGCCCTCTTTTGGCATGATCTGCAGGAGGTCCACACTGGCGCTCTCCGGCCGTTCCACGCACCAGACCGCGGCCTCGGCTACATCCGCCGCCTTCATCATACGGGACCGGTCCAGATCCGACCCGGCTGTATCCCATAGCGGCGTGTCGGTGGCTCCCGGCAACAGCGCCGTGATGCGGACTCCCCTCCCACGGAATTCCGCCGCAAGCGAGCGCGTCAGGCCAAGCGCTCCCGCTTTGGAGGCGGCATATGCCGCCATCTGCGGAGCGGCCATATCCGCCACCACTGAGAGGACGTTCACGATGTCCCCTCCCCCAGCCTCCAGCATCTGGCGGATGGCGGCGACGTTGCAGAAGTAGAGACCGGTGAGGTTCACTGCAATCGTTTGATGCCAGACTTCAGGTCCCAGCAACAGGGTGTCGCCGAAACGGCCTGTCCCCGCGCAGGCGATGAGAATGGTCACCGGTCCCAGATCCTGATGGACCTGATCGAAGAGTCGTCCGGCGGCCCCGGGTTCGCTGATGTCGGCCGGATACGGATGGACAAGCGGCTTGTGCTCCGCCGCCAGCGATTCGAGCTGTTCCCGCGTTCGCGCCACCGCGGCCACGCGCACGCCCTTCGATGCCAGAAGGGCCGCCGCGGCCCTTCCGATGCCGCGTCCAGCCCCTGTTACAACCGCCACCCGCCCTGTCAGCAGCCTGCCGCTCATCCCGGATTTTCCCTTTTTGCCACCTGGAGCAGCTGGAAGAACTCGGCGCGGGTCTTCTCGTCCTCGTGGAACTCGCCCGACACCGAGCTGGTCACCATCAGCGACCCCTGCTTCTGCACCCCGCGCGTCATCATACACAGATGCTGCGCCTCCAGTACGACGGCCACTCCCTGAGGCTGCACGGCGCACTCGATGGCGCTTGCGATCTGCTGGGTCAACCGCTCCTGCACCTGGAGCCTCCGGGCGAACATGTCCACAATGCGCGCCACCTTGGAGAGCCCGATGATCTTGCCGTCCGGGATATATGCCACGTGCGCCCGTCCGAAGAACGGCAGCAGATGGTGCTCGCACAGCGAGTAGAACTCGATGTCGCGGACGATGATCATGCTGGTGTGCTCTTCGTGGAAGACCGCGTTGTTCAGCACGGTCTCAAGATCCATCCGGTAACCGCTGGTCAGAAACTCGAACGCTTTGGCCGCCCGGGACGGAGTCTTGAGCAGACCCTCCCTTTCGGGATCCTCGCCCACAGCCTTGATGATGGCTTTGAAGTGTTCCTCCACCCGCGTCACTCCTCTCCGTAGTATTCGAAATAGTTGCGTTCCGTCTCGCGCACACAGACCCTGTGAAGCTGATCGCCAAGGCGAGGGCGCAGAAGGTTCCAGATGACCACTGCGATGTTCTCGCTGGTCGGGTTCAGCTTCGCAAACTCGGGGAGATCCAGGTTCAGGTGACGGTGATCGAAGCGGTCAACCACGCATTCGTTGACCACCGCGTCTATCTCTCCGATGCGGCAGGCCAGCCCGCTGCGCGGGTCCACCTGCCCGCGGACAGTGACCTCCAGGCCATAGTTGTGCCCGTGGCCGTTCGGGTTGTTGCACTTCCCGAAGATGCGGCAGTTCTCCTGTTCCGAAAGAGCCGGACTGTGGAGCCTGTGCGCGGCGGCGAACTCATACGCGCGCGTCACGTAGACCGTATTGCTGGAATCACCCATATAATCGCTCCAGAGAAAGTTATCTTCCCATACCCTCACGCGCTCAAGTCTCGCGCCGGGGATTCTCCCCTCGCAGGCGCGCCAGATCCAGACAGCCAGGTTTTCCGTGGAAGGGATACCCCAGGCCACCGCGGGATGGTCGCGCTCCAGGAAGCTTTCGTGCAGAGGCATCAGAAGCCCCTTAAGCACCCGGTCCACATCAGTGATGTTGACCACCATCCCGGTGCGCCCATCCAGCTGGCCGGAGCAGCATAGATCCACCGTGAAGTTGTGGCCATGCACGGACCGGCGCGTCAGACCGATCCCTGCTCCCGACTGGAACACATCGTCAGGGATGTTCTCGTAGCTGTGAGCCGCGCTGAAGCGGACCCTGCGGCGGATATGGACCCTCATCTGCTCCTCACATAGGGCTTACCCAGGGCGCGGGGACCCCGCCGGTAACTGCCCGCAAACACCGTCAGCACAGCCAGTGTGACCACGTAAGGCAGCGCCAGCAGCGCCTGATAGGGGATGTGCACGTGGATGCCGGCGATCATCGCCTGCGATCCTCGCGCCTGGAACCAGAACTGAGCCTCATTGGCTCCGCCAAAGATCAGCGCCGCCAGCACCGCCCCGATGGGATGCCACCGGCCGAAAATCACCACCGCAAGCGCGATGAAGCCCCGCCCGCTGGTCATATTCTCAGCAAAAGAGCTGGTCTGGGCAAGAGTCAGGTAGGCTCCCGCGATGCCCGCCATCGTTCCCCCGAAGACTACCGCCGCGAAACGGGTCAACCCCACGCGCACCCCTGCAGCGTCCGCGGCCTCGGGCCGGACTCCGCAGGCCCTGAGTCCTAATCCCTGCGGACTGCGGAGGAAGAACCAGATGCCCAGCGCCAGCGCGCCGCACGCATACACCAGCACCGATTGAGTGAAGAAAACCTTTCCTACAACCGGCAAGCCGGACAGAACCGGGATCGGGTAGTCCTCCAAACGTGGAGCTGTCGCCAGGGACTCCATCCCGAAAATGGCCCGGAAGAGCGCGCCGGTCAGGCCGATCATCGCGATGTTGATCCCCATCCCGGCCACGATCTGATCCGCATTTCGCACGACGCAGATAAAGGCGAACACGCACCCAAACAAAGCCCCGGCTGCAGCCGCGGCCAGCAGACCGGCCCCGGCGCTCCCCGTGGCAGCGCCCGCCGCGAAACCGGCGAACGCACCGCCCAGCATCATGCCCTCGATGCTGATGTTGATGACCCCGGACCGCTGTGAAACGATCTCGCCAAGGGCCGCCAGAATCAACGGAGCGGAGAGTCGTATAGTTCCGGAGAGGAACTCTTCCAGCCCGGTCATCAGACCTCCTGCGCCCCCCTCTGCCTGATCGCCTCGGTGACCGCCCTCCGGCGCGCCGCCTGATGCGCCACGGACAGGATGATGACCCCTTGAACAAGGTACACGATCACCGTGCTGACGCCCGCCTCCCTCTGCATGGCGCTCGCGCCGGCCTCCAGCGCGCCCAGAAGCCCAGAGGAGAGCGTAATACCCACCGGATGCAGACCGCCCAGGAGAGCCGCGGCGATGGCGGTATAGCCGTAGCCAGGGGAAAACTTCTCGAACAGGATATGGCTGACGCCCATCAACTGCACCGCCCCTGCGATGCCCGCCAGGGCTCCACTGATCGCCATGGCGGACCAGACGCTGCGCTCCGTGCGGATGCCCGCGTGCAGGGCCGCCTCCGGCGAGGCTCCCACCGCCCGCAGTTGGAAACCGCGCACCGTGCGGAAAAGAAAGACCCAGACCGCCGCTGCGGCTGCCAGGGCAAAGACCACGCCCAGGTGCAGACGGGTGGGAGGAAGTAGGCGGGGCAGCATCAGGGCAGCGGGAATCTCGTTGGAATACGGAAACTGCCCGGTGGACTCCTTCAGGGGACCGTGCACGCACCAGCTGACGAGCTGGATGGCGACGAAGTTCAGCATGATGGTGGAGATGACCTCCTGAACCCCGCGCCGCGTCCGCAGGAAGGCGGGAACCCACGCCCACACTCCTCCCGCCACCGCCGCGACAAGCAGACCGGCAGGCACCGCAAGCGGGGCGGGCAACATCCCCAGCGCCGGCGCCAGAGCCACCACGGCCAGCGCCCCGACGTAGATCTGCCCTTCAGTCCCGATGTTCCAGGCCCCTGCCCGGAACGCGATGGTCACTCCCAGACCGGCGAGCAAGAGCGGACAGGCGCGGATCGCGGTCTCGGCAAGAGCGAACGCGCCGCCAAGGCTGCCACTGATCAGGGCGGCAAAGCCCTGCACCGGGCTTTTTCCTCCCAGCAGGATGATGCCGGTGATGAGCGCAAGCCCCGCCAGGGGAAAGACCAGCGTGCCCGCGAGTTCCCTGGTCCGCTCTCTCATGCCGCCCGGCCCGTAGCCATCGCCAGCCCCACATCTTCCCGGCGGGCTCCGCGGGGGTACTCGGCGGCCACCCTGCCGCGGTACATTACCAAGATGCGATGCGAGAGCGCCAGAACCTCGTCCAGATCGGTGGAGATCAGTACCACCGCCCCGCCCCTCTCGCAATGTTCCACCAACCGGGCGTGGACATACTCAATGGCGCCGACATCCAGTCCGCGTGTGGGATTCACGGCCACAATCACGCGGGGTTTTGCACCCAGCTGCCGGGCCACGACGAACCGCTGCTGATTCCCTCCCGACAACGACATGGCCGGCGTCTGCACGGTGGCTCCGCGGATCCCGTAGGCCTCGATCGCCTCACGCGTTGAGAGCGACAGGGCACCGAGGTCCAGAAACGGGCCACGGAGGAACTCGCCGAGAGGCCACCGGCCCAGCAGCAGATTCTCGCGGAGCGGAAACTCCAGAAGCAGAGCCTGGGTCTGGCGATCGCCGGGGATGTGCGCCAGCCCCGCACGCAGCCGCCCGTCCACACCCTCCCTGCTGACATCACGCCCCGCAAGGAGCAGGCTTCCCGACTGCGGAGCCAGAACTCCTGCCAGCAGGTCCGCCAGAGCCGTCTGTCCGTTGCCCTCCACGCCGGCGATTCCCAGGATCTCGCCCGCCCGGAGCGCGAAGCTGATCTCTTGCGCCGGTTGCTGACCGGTCTCGGGAGACGACAGATCTCGCGCCTCCAGGAGGATATCCTCCTGCGGGATGGGAAGATCCCGCGCTCCAGAGTCCAGCTCCCGCCCCACCATCGCCGAGGCAACCTCCGCCTGCGTCACTTCGGCCGCAGGCCGGGAAAGCACTGTCTTGCCGTTGCGGAGCACGGTGACGCGGTCGCTGAGGGAAAGCGCCTCGTCCAGCTTGTGGGTGATCAGCACGATGCCGGTTCCCTGTTCGCGCAGGCGCAGTAGAACGCGGAACAGGTCTTCCGTCTCCCGGGGTGTCAGGACGGCGGTGGGCTCGTCCAGGATCAGCAGGCGCGAACCCCGGAAGAGAGCTTTCAGGATCTCCACCCGCTGCCGCAGGCCGACCGGCAGATCCTCCACGACCGCCGAAGGGTCCACATCCAGCCCGGTGTCACGGATGATGGATTTCAGACGTGAGTGCTCTGAGGGGCGGAGAGCCTCACCGTAATCCGGAGAGCCAAGAGCGACGTTTTCGGCGACCGTGAACTCCTCCACCAGCTTGAAGTGCTGGTGGACCATCCCGATGCCGGCAGCCATCGCTGCCTGCGGCGTCATTGCAGTATATCGCCGCCCGTCGAAGATGATCTCTCCGTGGTCCGGGCGGACGAAGCCGAAGGCCACATTCATGAGTGTGGTCTTTCCGGCCCCGTTCTCTCCCAGCAGAGCGTGCACTTCTCCGGCCGCCGCTTCGAAGGAGACGCCGTCCAGCGCCCGGACCGTTCCGAAATCCCGCGTGATGTCTTTGAGTTGGAGTAAAGCCGCCAAGATCTCCGCGTTGCGCTAGCCGCGCCCCACCCGCACACGTGCAGGCCGCCGGAAAGAGCGGTTTGCAGCCTGTCAGGGGCGTAGCACCAAGTGCTCCAACGCTTCTAGAAGTGCGCGCGTTCCACCTTCAGACGGCCGGAACGCAACTGCTCCTTCAGATCCTCGATCTCGTCCAGGACTTTCTGCGGGATGACATCCTTCAGGCGAGGATTGATGACCACGGAGGTGTGCCCGTTGGCCACGGTGAGCTCATACTCGCGGGGCTGGAACGTCCCGTCCTGCACGGACTGGCAGATCTCAACGAACGTGCGAGGGATCTCCAGCACGGCGCTTGCGAGGATGACATCCGGCGCGATACCGTTCTGATCGCTGTTGGAGCCGAAAGCATAGACCCCTCTGGCTTCCCGGCAGGCCTCGAAGACCCCCCGGCCGGCCGCGTCTGCGTTGTGGAAGATGAAATCGCATCCCTGCTGGATTAGGGCCCGCGCTGCCTCCTTGGCCGCTGCGGTATCTTCCCAGTTGCCGATGAAGCTGGCGCTCACCTTGAACTGCGGGTTCACGGACACCGCCCCCTTGCGGAAGGCTTCGAACGTGCTCTTGATGGGGGGAATCTCCATACCGCCAACCAGCCCGGCCTTCCCGGTCTTGCTCATCCGGGCCGCCATTACGCCCAGCAGATAGGTGGCCTCCTCAAGTTTGGGGATGATCGGGACCACCTTCCCTTCCACCTTGCTGCCGGCAGTGATGACGAAAACCGTGTCCGGGAACTCCTTGCTGACTTTGATGGCGGCGGGCTGAAGCTCGAAGCCGTGCCCGATGATGACGTCGTAGCCCTGGCTGGCGTATTCGCGGAAATCACCTTCGAAGTCCGCGGGGCTTTCGGTCTGCTTCTGGTTGACGCGCGCGCCGAGCTCCTTCTCCACCAACAGGAGCCCCTGGTATCCCA